>JAIOOZ010000194.1 GCA_021414185.1 Betaproteobacteria bacterium | reverse complement strand
TAGGCATGATGCCGTTCATGGTGATCCAGTGCATCGCGGTGGTGCTGCTCTACGTGTTCCCCGGCATCGGCTTGTGGCTGCCGCACACCTTGTACAAGTAGTCATCGCGGGCAACGTCGGGCATATCAACGCAGGGCAGCGCGGGCGCTGCCCTGTTTTTTTGGCGCCATGAATGAGTGAAAATTCCGGTAACGCCACGCCTGGACATCTCGCGTGGTGGCGCGGCAGCGCAATCGCGCTCTCCTGCTGCGCGTTCTTCATTGCGTTTTTTCATCGCGTGTCTACCGGCTCGGTCGCCGGCGAGCTGCAGCACGAATTCGCCATCGGCGCGGCGGCGCTCGGCACGCTGGGCGCGACCTATTTTTACATCTACGCGCTGATGCAGGTGCCGTCCGGGGTGCTCGCCGACACGCTGGGCCCGCGCGTCACGCTGGCGCTTGGCATGTTGATTGCGGGCGCCGGCTCCATCGCTTACGGGCTTGCCGGGAGTTTTACAGCCGCGGCGGTTGCGCGCACGTTTGCCGGCCTCGGCGTTTCGGTCGTGTTCGTCTGCATGTTGAAGCTGTGCGCCGGCTGGTTTCACGAGCGGCGTTTTGCGACTGCCGTGGGTGCGGCAAATGTTGCCGGCATCGCCGGCGCGCTGGCGGCGACGGCACCCCTGGCGTGGCTGATTACGGTCGTTTCGTGGCGCAGCGTATTCGTCGCGCTTGGCGTTGCGTCGCTCGCGCTCGCGTTGGGGATCTGGCTGTTCGTGCGCGAAGCGCCGCACGTTGCCGGCGCCAACGCCGCTACCGCTGACTGGCGGCGTGCGCTGGCGGTGGTCGCCACCAATCCGGCGACCTGGCCGCCGTTCTGGGTCAACGTCGGTATTTCCGGCGCGTACATGACGTTCATCGGTTTGTGGGCGGCGCCTTTCCTCGTCCACGCGCACGGCCTTACCCCGGTCGCGGCGGGGCGCTGCACGGCGCTGATACTGATTACGTTCGCTGTCAGCGTCCCGCTGATAGGCTGGTTGTCGGACCGTCTTGGCGTGCGCCGCCCGCTGGTGATTGCGTCCGCGGTGGCATATAGCGCCGTCGGCCTGATTTGGCTGGCGCTGCCTATCCCGAGCGCGAACGGTACCGTCGTTGCGGCGTTGCTCACCGGGCTCGCGGTGCCGGGCTTCACGCTCACGTGGTCGCTCGCCAAGGAAGTGAATCCGCCGGAGTGCGCCGGCATGGCGATCGCGATCGCCAATATCGGCGGCTTCGCCGCCTCCGGACTATTGCAGCCGCTGGTCGGCTGGGTAGTCGATCACGGCGCCGGCATGGTCGCGGGCGGCAGCGCCGATGCGTACCGCCTCGGCATCGGTGTGCTGGTCGCATGGTCGCTGATCGGCATCGTTGCCGCATGCCGGCTTACCGAGACGCGTTGCCGCAACGTCTGGCACGCGGCCGCAGCGCGCTGACAGGCGCCGTTGCGCGCTATGCGATAATTGCCGCTCTTCTCCCCGCGCAAATCGCGCGGACCACGCCACAGGATCTGCAATGAAACCGAAAATTCTCGTCACGCGCGAAGTGTTCGATGAAACGCTCGCTTATCTCGCCGCACATTGCGAAGTCGAATCCAACCAGCCTGACCAGCCTTTCGACCCCGCGGCGCTCGCGCAGCGTCTCAAGGACAAGGACGGGGTCGTCTGCTGCCTGACCGACCGCATCGACGATGCGTTGCTCGCCGTGTGCCCGCGCCTGAAAGTCGTTGCCAACATTGCGGTCGGCTATAACAACATCGACGTGCCGGCATGCACCGCGCGCGGCGTGATGGCGACCAACACGCCGGGCGTGCTCGACGACAGCACAGCAGACCTCGCGTGGACGCTGATGCTCGCCTCCGCGCGGCGCCTGACCGAGGCCGAAGCCTACGTCCGCGCCGGCGACTGGAAGGGCTGGCATCTGAAGCAGATGCTGGGCGTCGACGTGCATCACGCGACGCTGGGCGTCATCGGCATGGGGCGCATCGGTCAGCAGATCGCGCGGCGCGCGGCCGGCTTCAAGATGCGCGTGCTGTATCAAAACCGCAACCGCTTGCCGGCGGACGTCGAGAAATCGCTCGACGTGGAGTATGCGACCAAGGACCAACTGCTCGCGCAGTCGGATTTCGTCGTGCTGCAGGTGCCTTATTCGCCTGCCACCCACCATTACATCGGCGCGGCGGACCTGAAAAAAATGAAACCTACCGCCATCCTCATCAACTCGACACGCGGCGGCGTGGTCGACGATGCCGCGCTGATCAACGCATTGAAGGACGGCACCATCCGCGCAGCCGGGCTCGACGTGTTCGAAAACGAACCCAAACTCAATCCGGGCTTCCTCGATCTGAAAAACGTGGTGCTGGCGCCGCATATCGGCAGTTCCACCGAAGCGACACGCCGCGCGATGGCGATGACGGCGGCCAAAAACGCGGTCGCCGCTTTGACCGGCGGCACGCCGCCCAATCTGGTCAATCCCGACGCCAGGGCGAAAAGCTAGAAAGGCTTGGCCACAGAGGTCACAGAGAGCACAGAGGAATTCAAGCGAATCATCAGCAACTACTTCAGGAGTTTCTCTGTGTCCTCTGTGACCTCTGTGGCAAATGTTTTTTGGCTTTCTAGTGCCTGGGGTCCAGAGCCCGCATGATGCAACTCTTCAACCTGATGATCGAGGTCATGCTGCCGCTGGCGCTGCTGGTGGGCGCTGGCGCGGTGTGGCCGCTGATATTCCGCGACGCCGAGGTGGACGTACTGCGCACGCAGTTGAACCGGCTCGTGCTCTACGTATTTTATCCGTGCATCCTGTTCGCGGTCGTTTCCAACACGCCGATCACCGCCGACCTCCTGTCGGTGCCGCTGCTGGTCGGCATCGGCACGCTCGCTTCAGGCGCGTTGCTCTATGTGCTGCTGTATATGTCGCCGCTGGGGCGCGGGCTGACAGATCCCACGCGCGCGGTGCTGATGCTGGGTGGCATGTTCGGCAACACGTTCAATATCGGCGCGCCGGTGCTGATGTTTTTTTTCGGCCGCGACGCCGTGCGCTATGCGGTGTTCAACGACATGCTGATGACGATGCCGTTCATCTGGAGCCTGGGCGTGTGGATAGCGACGCGGCTGGGTTCGCACGAAAAGCCGGTGTCGTATCCATCGCTGTGGCGCATCCTGCTGTCGTTGCCACCGCTGTGGGCGTTCGCGCTCGGCTTTACCTTGCAGTCGCTGGGGCTCACCTACAAACCATTGGTCGCCGCGGCGAACATGATAGGGCAGGCGACCATTCCGGTGACGCTGTTCGTGCTGGGCATGACCATTCCGTGGCGCAACCTGACGCCGCGTCCGGAAATCCTCACGGCGGCGGCGGTCAAATTGTTGTTCGCGCCGTTCGTCGTGGCGTGCGCATCGCGCCTGTTCTTTACGCCGCTGGGCGAGGCGCAGTACGCGTCCGCGCTCGAGGCGACCACGCCGGCCATGATGACAGCGCTGCTGCTGGCCGATCGTTTCCGCCTCGACGGCGCGGCGGCGGCCCTGCTGATAGGGTGGAGTACAATCCTGTTCTGGTTCAGCCTGCCGTTGATGCTGACGCTGGGTTTGATCCGTTAATCGTGCCGCAACTGCCGTTCGTCGCGCGCCGCCTGTCCGCACCGGAGTGCAGCCGGTAAACTGCAGAATTTGGGGAGAATGCCATGCTGAAAACCGCTGTCTTTGCAATGCTTGGAGTTATTGCTCTGAGCGCGCAGGCGCAGAGCCCCAAGCCCGCGGACGTCTGGTTCGGCGGCGGTCATATCGTATTGTCGGTCACAGATTCCGCCGGCGCGTTTTCGGCGCAGTGGCAGTTCGACCGCGCGGACAACGGCGACGTGCGCATCATCAAGGAAGAGCGCCGCGGCACGGCGAAAGTCAGCGGCACGCTGATGTCGATGTGCGACGACCAGGCGTTGCTGTTGAAGGACATTGTGCCGGCGCGCCAACTCGAATTGCGGGAACTGAACGAACCGGTGCTGAATCTGCAATTGGCGTTGCGCCTGCTGGCGCGCGCGATGCCGCAGGGACTGCCGGCGGCCGGGGCGCAAACCGCCATCGACGTTGGCGACGATAAAATTACGCTGCGCGTACGCAAGGCCTACAGCGCGCGTAAAGACTTCGGTGCGCCGTGGCGCGCGCGCGGCACCGCAATCCGCGGCGCTGCGGGGGAGGTCAAATTCGACCTGGTTTTGACGTATGCCACGGAAAATACGCCGGGCAAGCAGTCCGAACTGAAGCTGGCCGGCGTGTGGCAGCAGGAAAGCCGCGTGAAGGCGATCGACAACGGTTTCGCGCTGGCCGGTTGGCGCGTGCATCGCGTCGATACCATAGCCGAGGTGGTGGGCGGCAATACGGTGCTCGATCCCGTTGCGATGACCACACCGCTGCAATTTTCTACCGTTGGCGAATTGCGGGAACGCATAGGCCACTGGTGGCATACCGATGCGAAGGCGCCGAAACGGGCCGAGTGCAAGTTGTGACCGCGGCACTCAAGCTCGGGTTTGTCGGCCTCGGCGCGATGGGGCGGCCGATGGCGCTCAATCTCATCAAGGCCGGATATGCAATGACCGTCTACGCGCGGCGCGCGGAAGCCATGGCGCCGCTCGTTGCTGCGGGGGCGAGTACCGCTGAGAGCCCGGCCCAGGTCGCGCGCGCGGCGGATGTTGTTTTTTCGCTGGTTACGGCTTCGGCCGACAGCGAAGAGGTTGCGCTCGGCGCGCATGGCATCGCCGCGGGCGCGCGTGCAGGCTGCATCGTCATCGATATGGCGACCATTTCCCCGTCGGTGACGCGCAGCATCGCGCAGGCGCTGGAAGCGCGCGGCATCGAACACGTCGATGCGCCGGTGTCGGGCGGCCCGGCGGGCGCGCAGGGCGCGACGCTATCGATTATGGCCGGCGGCAAACCCGAGGTATTCGAGCGGGTTAAACCATTGTTCGCCTGCCTCGGCAAAACGATATTGCATATGGGCGGGCACGGCGCCGGCCAGGTGACCAAAGCGTGCAATCAACTCGCGTTGACCATCACCGCGCAGGCCGCCGCGGAGGCATTGTCGCTCGCGCGCAGCTGCGGGCTCGATCCCGCGCGCGTGCACGAAGCGCTGATGGGCGGGGTCGCCGCCAGCCGCGTGCTCGAACTCTTCGGCAAGCGCATGGTCAGCCGCGATTTCGGCACCGGTATCGATACGCGCCTCTATCACAAGGACCTCGGCATCGTGCTGGACCTTGCGCAGGAAGCGGGTTTGCCGCTGCCCGCCGGCGCGGTCGTCAAGCAGCAGATCAACGCGCTGATGGGCGCGGGCGACGGGGGTGCTGATTTTTCCGTGCTGATACGCGCGCTCGAACGTTCGATGGGAAAAAATCCATGAGCCTGACCTCTTACGAACCTGCCACGCCGCGCCTGCACCGTTCGGAGCTTGCGGTGCCGGCATCGAATCCGAAAATGATCGACAAGGCGAGCCGCTCGGCCGCCGACGTGGTGTTTCTCGATCTTGAAGACTCGGTGGCGCCGGACGACAAGCCGCGCGCGCGCAAGAACGCGGTGGCGGCGCTGAACGATATCGATTGGGGCGGCAAGACCCTGAGCCTGCGCATCAACGGTCTCGATACCCAATATACCTACCGCGACGTGATCGAGGTGGTGGAAGCCTGCCCGCGCCTCGACCTGCTGTTCCTGCCCAAGGTCGGGGTCGCCGCCGATGTTTATGCGCTGGACGTGCTGGTGACGCAGATCGAGCAGACCTGCAAACGTGAAAAACGCATCGGATTTGAAGTCATGATAGAAACCGCGCTCGGGCTGTGCAATGTCGAGGCGATTGCCCAGGGTAGCAAGCGTCTCGAGGCCATGTGTTTTGGTTCGGGCGATTTCGCGGCATCGACCAGTGCGCGCTCAACGACCATAGGCGGACTCAATCCGGATTACGGCGTATTGAGCGAGGCGGACGCCGCCGGCAAGCGCGCTTATTACCAGCTCGACCCGTGGCACGCGGCGCAGTCGCGCATCGTGGCGGCATGCCGTGCCTACGGTCTGCGCCCGATCGACGGGCCATACAGCGATTTCAATGACGCCGCAGGTTTCCAGGTTTCGAGCCTGCGCTCAGCCGCGCTCGGCTTTGAAGGCCGCATGGCCATCCATCCGGCGCAGCTCGAGGGCATCAACACCGCTTTCAGTCCGGCACCGGAGGAAGTGGCGCGCGCGCGCCGCATCGTCGCGGCCATGGCGCAGGCCGCGCGCGATGGGCGCGGCGCGGTGCAACTCGATGGACGCATGATAGATATCGCCAATATCCGCATGGCCGAGCGCCTGCTCGCCAAGGCCGACGCGATTGCCGCTGCGCCGCGCTGACCCGCATGCCGGGTATTGTGCGCACAGGGTTCGTGTCACAATATAGCGACTTTCAGTTTCCCCCAGGGGCACACGAGCATGGCGCCCACCTCGCAACCGCTTGAGCCGGTGCCGAACATCAAGCCGGACGCTACGGCCACCGCGGTTTTTGCGGAGCAGGTGCGCTTGTTGTACCGCTTGTCGCTGTCGGCTTACGGCGGCACGCTTGCGGTTGCGCTGATCGTCACCTGCGGTTTGTGGAACGTCGCGCCGAACGCCCTGCTGGCCGCCTGGTTTGCCGGCATTGCCGCGATAACGGCCGCGCGTTTTGCCCTTTACCGCCACTACATCGCGCATGAAATCGAGCATGCGGCGCAATATTGGGCCTGCCGGTTCGTGATCGGCGCCGCCGCGATGGGCGCCATGTGGGGCGTGCTGGGCTCGCTTTTGTTGCCCACAACGGACCTCGGCTACCAGTTCCTGATCGTGTTCGTGATCGCAGGGATGGTCACCAGCGCGATGATAGTGCTCACGCCGGTCAAGGCCGCATTCCGCGCGTATATGCTGACGGCGCTGGTGCCGCTGGCCGTGTCCATGTACGCGCATGGCGACCCGATTCATATATTCACCGGCGCGATCCTGACGGCATACGTCGCGACGCTGTTCGCGGCGTGCCCGATCTTGCACCGTTCGCTTGTCGCCTCGCTGCGCACACGCTACGAGAACACCGATCTCGTCGAGCGCCTGTCGGCCGCCAACCGGCTTGCGGACGGCGCCATTCACCAACTGAACGCCCAGCTGGAAGAGCAGAAAAAAATCGAGGGAGCATTGCAGGAGTCGACCGACCGGATCGAATCGCTGATCGAAGCGTCGCCGCTTGCCATCGTGGAATTCGACGTCAATCTGAATGTG
>JAIOOZ010000131.1 GCA_021414185.1 Betaproteobacteria bacterium | reverse complement strand
TGCAATACAGTGCTCGGGTCGGCCGCGCGGCTGACGATTTCCAATAGCCGCGCGCCTGCGTACATGCCGTCGTCAAAACCGTACCAGCGTTCCTTGAAAAACGTGTGGCCGCTCATCTCGCCGCCGAGCAGTGCGCCGGTTTCCTTCAGCTTGGCCTTGATGAAGGAGTGGCCGGTTTTCCACAGCAGCGGCTTGCCGCCATGCTGCTCTATCCACGGTTTCAGGTTGCGCGTCGATTTTACGTCGTAGATCACCGTCGCCCCCGGGTTGCGTGACAGCACGTCGGCGGCGAACAGCATGAGCTGGCGGTCGGGATAGATTATGTCGCCGCGTTTGGTGACGACGCCCAGCCGGTCGCCGTCGCCATCGAAAGCGAGCCCGATTTCGCAGTCCGAATCGCGCAGCTTCGCGATCAGTTCGCGCAGGTTCTCCGGTACCGAGGGGTCGGGATGGTGGTTTGGGAAATGGCCATCGACTTCACAGAACATCTCAGTGACCGTGCAGCCGAGGCGGCGATACAGTTCAGGTGCAGTGGCGCCGGCGACGCCGTTGCCGCAATCGACGGCAATTGTCAGCGGGCGCGCGAGTTTGATGTCGCCGGTAATGCGGTCGAGATATTGCGCCGAAATTTCTTCCTGGCGATAACTGCCGGCGCCGCTGGCAAGTTTGCCGTTGCCGATGCGCGTGCGCAGCGCCTGGATCGCTTCGCCGGACAGGGTTTCGCCCGCCAGCACGATCTTCAGCCCGTTGTAGTCGGGGGGATTGTGCGACCCGGTCAGCATCACGCCGGACTGGGTGTCGAAGTGGTGGGCGGCGAAGTACAGCATGGGCGTCGCCACCTGTCCGACGTCGATGACATCGACGCCGGTCGCGCGCAGGCCTGTGGCAAGCGCTGCGGACAGTTCCGGTCCGGACAGGCGGCCATCGCGGCCGATGGCGATCACGCGCCGGCCGCGCTCTATCAGTTCGCTGCCGATTGCGCGGCCGATGGTAGTGACGATCGCCGGCGTCAGCGTTTTGCCGACGATGCCGCGGATGTCGTAGGCCTTGAAGATTTCGGGGGGCAGGGTAATCATGCGCTGGCGCGTGGTTTCATCGGCGCGAAATTATCTCACGGCAGGCGTGACGATTTCGTGAAGAAATTCAGCATGCGTTGCGGCAGCCAGTCGAGCCGGCCGGGGAACACGCCGGTGACGAAGCCGACGTGGCCGCCGGTTGCTGGAAATTCGGCAGTAACCTTGGCGGATACTTCGCCCGCCGCAGGCAATGCGGCGGCCGGCAAAAACGGGTCGTTGCGCGCGTTGATCATCAGCGTCGGCGCTGCGATATGGCGCAGCAGCGGCTTGGAGCTTGCCCGCGTCCAGTAATCGTCGGTGTCGCGGTAGCCATGCAGCGGCGCGGTCACGATGTTGTCGAATTCGCGCAGTGTGCGCGAGTCCAGCATGCGTTCGCGATCGCACAATTCCGGGAACAGCGCCAGCTTGGCAAGCGTCTTGCGCCGCATAGTTGCCAGAAAGTTGCGCGTGTAAATCATGTTGAAACCGCGCCCCAGCGCGTCGCCTGACGCCATGAGGTCGACGGGCGCGGAAATCGCCGCCGCCCCCGCGACGATTGCGTTCGCGGAATCGCGCTGTTCGCCGAGCCACTTCAACAACGCGTTTCCGCCCAGCGAGACGCCCGCTGCAAAGAGCTGGATTGACGGATTGTCCAGTTTGAGGCGCCGCAGGATCCAGTCGATTTCAGCGCTGTCCCCGGAGTGGTAGGCGCGCGGCAGGCGGTTGAGTTCGCCGCCGCAACCGCGGAAATGGACGACGACGCCGCGCCAGCCCCGATCGCGCGTCGCCGCCATCAGCGCCGATGCATATTGGCTGTGCGAATTGCCTTCCAGGCCGTGAAACAGCACGACCAGCGGGTTCGCATCAGCCGCATCGCGGATCTGCGCCCAGTCGAGATCGATGAAGTCGCCGTCCGGTGTATTCCAGCGCTCTCGCCGATACGCAACGCGCGGGCGCGGTGCCAGCAGGGATGCATACAGCGTCTGCAGATGTCCGCCGGGCAGCCATGCCGGCGCGCGATAGGATGAAATCAATGCG
>JAIOOZ010000180.1 GCA_021414185.1 Betaproteobacteria bacterium | reverse complement strand
TGGGCTGGAGTTCCACGATAATCCGGCAGATTCAGTCCGGTTACATCTACCACTACGCATTCGCGATGATCATCGGCATTCTTCTCCTGATGTCCGTGTGGTTCGCGTGGTTGCTGGTCTCGGGAGTTTCACTGTAATGAATATCCGGCGGCGATAAGAACAACCATGGAATCGCATATTCTGAGCCTGGTCATCTGGGTGCCAATTTTCGCCGGTCTGGCGGTGCTTGCCATTGGCGACCGGCAGCCGCACGCCGCGCGCGTGCTGGCGTTGGTGGGCGCGCTTGCCGGTTTGCTCGTCGCCCTCCCGTTATGGATTCCAGTTCATGGAACTGACGCCCTGGATCGATAGCTTCCACGTCAATTACCACCTCGGCATCGATGGCATGTCGCTGCTGCTGATACTGCTCAATTGCATTACCACCGTACTGGTGGTTATTGCGGGCTGGGAAGTAATCAAGGAGCGCGTGTCGCAGTACATGGCGGCTTTCCTCATCCTGTCCGGGCTCATGAACGGCGTGTTCTGCGCGCTCGACGCGTTGCTGTTCTACGTGTTTTTCGAGGCGACCCTGATCCCGATGTTCATCATTATCGGTGTGTGGGGCGGCCCCAACCGCGTGTACGCCGCCGTCAAATTTTTCCTCTACACTCTGATGGGCTCGCTGTTATCGCTGGTCGCGCTGATTTACCTCTTCAGTGTCTCCGGCGGCAGTTTTTCGCTGCTCGACTTTTACGACGTGCAGTTGCCGATCGGCGCGCAAAAGCTGATTTTCATGGCGTTCATGGTGGCGTTCGCCGTCAAGGTGCCGATGTGGCCGGTGCATACATGGTTGCCCGATGCGCACGTCGAAGCGCCGACTGGCGGCTCGGTGGTGCTGGCGGCGATCATGCTGAAACTCGGCGGTTACGGTTTCTTGCGCTTGAGCCTGCCGATCGTGCCGGACGCGAGCCACGAGCTGGCCGGCTTCGTCATCGCCCTTTCATTGATCGCGGTGGTTTATATCGGGCTGGTGGCGCTGGTGCAGGCCGACATGAAAAAACTGATCGCCTATTCGTCGATCTCGCACATGGGTTTCGTCACGCTCGGCATCTTTATTTTCAGCGCGCAGGGCCTCGAAGGCGCAATCCTGCAGATGGTTTCGCACGGTTTCATTTCGGCTGCGATGTTCCTGTGCGTGGGCGTCATGTACGACCGCATGCATTCGCGGCTGATCGCCGATTACGGCGGCGTCGCCAACAAAATGCCGGTGTTTGCCGCGCTCTTCATGTTATTCGCGATGGCCAATTCGGGGCTGCCGGGCACCAGCGGGTTCGTCGGCGAATGGCTAGTCATCCTGGCAACCATGAAGGTGAGTTTCTGGTACACGGCGCTCGCGGCCACCACGCTGATTTTCGGCGCGGCCTACACCTTGTGGATGTACAAACGCGTGATATTCGGTGCGGTCGCCAATCGGCACGTCGAAGAACTCACCGATTTAAGCCGGCGCGAAATGCTCGTGCTGGGCGTGCTTGCCGTTGCGGTGCTGGCGATGGGCCTGTGGCCCGCGCCGCTGGGCGAAGTGTTGCACGAGTCGGTGGGCGAAATACTGCGGCTCGCCGCTCCCGGCCGCAAACTGTTGATCGGACTGTAGAGCCATGGAATTCATCACGCCGTTCATGCCTGCCTGCGCCGAGGCCTTCCTGCTCGCCATGGTGTGCATCATCCTGTTGCTCGACCTGTTCGTGCCCGACGAGCGGCGCTGGATTACGTATGCGTTGACGCTGGCGACGCTGCTGGGCTGCTTTCTGATCACCGGGTTTACCGACTGGGGCGGCGAAATTTATTCGTTCAGCGGCATGTTCGTCGCCGATCCGATGGCCAACATCCTGAAGCTCGCCATCTACATTACGGTGGCGGTGGTGCTGGTGTACTCGCAGGCCTATATCCGCGCGCGCGGCATGTTCCGCGGCGAGTTCTTCGTGCTGGCGCTGTTTGCCATGCTGGGCATGATGGTGATGGTGTCGGCCAATCACCTGCTGACGTTGTATCTCGGGCTCGAACTGCTGAGCCTGTCGCTTTACGCGATGATCGCGCTGCAGCGCGATTCGGCGGTGGCGACCGAGGCCGCCATGAAATACTTCGTGCTGGGCGCGCTTGCTTCCGGCATGCTGCTCTACGGGATGTCGATGATGTACGGCGCGACCGGCACCCTCGAATTGACGCGCATGGCGGCGGTGATTGCCAGCGACAGCGCGGACAGCACGATACTGTTGTTCGCGCTGGTGTTCATCGTGGCGGGACTGGGTTTCAAGCTCTCGGCGGTGCCGTTTCACATGTGGGTGCCTGACGTTTACCAGGGTGCGCCCACTGCGGTAACGCTGTTCATCGGCTCGGCGCCCAAACTCGCGGCATTCGCATTTGTGATGCGCCTGCTGGTGAGCGGGATGGGCGGCGCCGGCGCCGAATACCTGATCGCGCAGTGGCAGTGGATGCTCATCATCATGGCGGTGCTGTCGCTGGCCATTGGCAATATCGCGGCGATCGCGCAAACCAACCTGAAGCGCATGCTCGCCTATTCGACCATCTCGCACATGGGATTTTTGCTGCTTGGCGTGCTCGCCGGCGGCAACGACGGCTACGCATCGGCGATGTTTTACGTGATCGTTTACGTGCTGATGACGCTCGGCACTTTCGGCATGATTCTGCTCTTGTCGCGCGCCGGCTTTGAAGCCGACCAGCTCGACGATTTCAAAGGGCTCAACGCGCGCAGCCCGTGGTATGCGTTCATGATGCTGCTCCTGATGTTCTCGATGGCGGGCGTGCCGCCGGCGGTCGGTTTTTACGCCAAGTTGTCGGTGCTGTGGGCGGTAGTCGACGCGGGCTTCGTGTGGCTGGCGGTGATCGCAGTTGTGTTCTCGCTGATCGGCGCTTTCTACTACCTGCGCATCGTCAAGCTCATGTATTTCGACGAGCCGGTGGACCGTTCGCCGCTGGCGCCGTCCACCAGCATGCGCTGGGTGCTCAGCGCGAACGGCATGGCGATGCTGGTTCTCGGCATACTGCCCGGCGGCCTGATGGCACTGTGCGAGTATTCCATCGCTTTGTCGCTGCGGTAGGCCGCCGCGCGTGGCCGACCCACCGCATCCCGATTACACCGAGCACCGGCTGACCAGCGAGCTGGTCTACGACGGCAAACTCCTGAAAGTGCGCGAAGACAGCGTGCGGCTGCCGGACGGCAAGACCGCGCGCCGCGAATGGATACAGCATCCCGGCGCGGTTTTCATCATTCCGCTGCTCGACGCCAATACGGTAATCATGGAGCGACAGTTCCGTTATCCCGTAGGCCGCCATTTTTACGAACTTCCGGCGGGCAAGGTCGAGCCCGGCGAAGATCCGCTGGCGACCGCGCAACGCGAGCTGATCGAAGAATGCGGCTACTCCGCAAAGTCATGGCAGCACCTGGCGACCCTGCATCCCTGCATAGGCTACTCCGACGAAAAGTTCGACCTCTACGTCGCGCGCGAACTCACCCACGTCGGGCGCCAGCTTGATGAGGGCGAGTTTCTCGACGTCGTGCCGATGGCCCTGGCGGAAGTGCGGAACTACATCCGCGACGGGCGCATAACCGACGTCAAGGTCATCACCGGCCTTGCCATGCTCGATTACCTGGGCGGCTGACCGGCGCCCCAGCTAGCGTTGTTTCCTCCCGCAAACCTGCAGGTTTGGCGGCTAAACCCCTGCGTATGCGTGACAAATGGCACATTCTTTTGCCTATGTGCCGGGCGTGGGCTAGACTGAATCAGCAAGTCTGGTCGCGCGCGCCCGCGCAGAACCCGGGGATCGCGTGTCCTGCTTCTGACATTTCTTATAAAAATCAAGGGGAACTATCATGCAGACCGCGACAGTGCAGCAC
>JAIOOZ010000179.1 GCA_021414185.1 Betaproteobacteria bacterium | reverse complement strand
AAGAATGAATGCGGTGCCGGTGCCGCTCCAGCTTATCGTGCCTTTTGCCGCGGGCGGCGGCAGCGACGAGGCCGCGCGCGCGTTCGCGCGTTATGCGGCGCCCCGACTCAGCGGCGGCATCGCAGTGGTCAACCGCACCGGCAACAGCGGTGCGACCGGTTTTCGCCTGGGCGCGGATGCGCCAGCCGACGGCCGCACGCTCACGCTGATGGTGGCTTCGCTGATCGCGGGTCCGCATGCGGGGGATGGTTACGCAGTCAGTTATCGCGATTTCACGCCCGTATGCCTGCTGGCGACGATGCCGCTGGTGCTGTGCGTGCGGGCAGACAGCAGCCTGCGCACGTTCACGCAAATGCTGGACGATGCGCGCGATCGGCCGGGACAACTCGCGCTGGGCACCGCCGGACGTGGCAGCTTCGTCGACCTTGCAGCACGCGCGTTGGCGCAAGCCGCGCAGCTGTCGATTGCATTGCGCGCGCTGGCAGGCTCGGCCGAACAGATCGAAGCATTGCTCGCGGGCGCACTCGACGTCGCGCAGATTTCTCTGGACGAAGCTTTGCCACTGGTGCGGACAGGCAGGCTGAGAGCGCTGGCAGTGGCGGGCACGGAAACGTCACCGGCGCTGCCTGGCGTACCGACGACCGCGGAACACGGCATCGCGTTGGATATAGGGTTCTTTCGCGGACTGGGCGCGCCGCGTGGTCTGCCGCAGTACGTGTCCGCCGAGCTCGAACAAGCGTGCGCAGCGACGGCAGCGGATGAAGGTTTCAGGCAACATTTGTTATTGCAGGGCGCGACGCCGCGGTTTCTGGCCGGCGCGGACTACGGTGCATGGCTAGCCGCGCTGGACCAATCATTTGCCGCGGTGATTGCGGCGGAAACCGCGGGAAAAGCATGAGCACGCGCCCATGAAGGTCGGATTGATTGGCTGCGGGGTCATCGGCCGCGCGCTATTGTTCCATCTGGCCGCGGCGGGAACAGACGTCAAGGTCGTCGGCGTCCTCGTCACAGATCCGGCGAAGCACGTACCGGCGGCATGGAAAATCACCACCGATGCGGCGGAATTTCTGGCGACAGGGCCGGAACTGATAGTCGAGTGCGCGGGCCAACATGCGTTCGCTGCGTTGGTGCCGGGCATGCTGGAGGCAGGATACGAAGTGGTGGCAGCTTCGGCGGGTGCGCTGGCAGATGATTCCGTGCGTGTCGCGGTGGATGCGGCGGCGCGCGCCGGCGGCGTGCGGCTTTACATCCCGGCGGGCGCGCTCGCGGGGGTGGATGCACTGGCGGGTGCAAAACAGGTTGGACTGACTGCCGTGCGTTACGTGCGTACTGCGCCACCTGCAACGTGGGTAAGGGCCGGGGCATTGAGCGAAGACGCTGTCGGTGCGATGACCGCGCCGACTATGGTGTTTGAAGGCAGTGCGCGCGAAGCCGTGAAGCGGTTTCCGAAAAATGCCAATGTGGCAGCAACGCTGGCACTCGCCGGCATCGGTTTCGAGCGCACGCGTGTGCAACTCATCGCGGACCCGGCGGCGACGGGCAATACGCATGCGATTGAGGCCGAAGGCGCATTCGGCACGCTGCGCACCAGCATGGGCACCGAAGTCATGCCCGGCACCAGCACATCGCGCATCGTAGCCGGCAGTCTTGCGCACGCGGTGCTGTCCCGGGCGTCGTGCATAGTCGTTTAAATCAGATCAAGGACGAACAAAAATGCAGCAAAGAAGTTCAGGCCATGCAGTGAAGGTGTGGGCAGTTTGTGCGTGTGCCGTGACGCTGATGCTCGCATGGCATGTGCCCGCAGTTGCGCAGACGGCATATCCCGCGAAACCTATACGCTTGATTCTGCCGTTCCCGCCGGGCGGCAGCACCGACATAGTCGCGCGGCTCCTCGGGCAGAAACTGACCGAAAGCTGGGGCCAGCCGGTGCTGGTGGAGAACCGGCCCGGCGCGGGCGGCAATATCGCCGCGGAAACGGCGGCGCGCGCGGCGCCCGACGGTTACACCTTGTTCCAGGTGAATGTTGCGAATGCGATTGGTGCGACGCTGTATCCGAAGCTGACTTACGATCTGATAACGAGCTTTGCGCCGGTCATACAACTCGCCACGACACCATACGTACTGCTCGCGCATCCTACGGTGCCCGCGAAAAATGCCAAAGAACTGATCGCGCTCGCGAAAGCGCGGCCGGGACAACTCAATTACGCATCGGCGGGCGGCGGCAGCGCGACGCATCTGTCGGGCGAGCTGCTGAAGACCATGGGCGGAGTGAACATCGTGCACATACCATATAAGGGCACGGGTCCGGCAGTCACCGCACTGTTGTCGGGCGAGGTCGATCTGTATTTCGCGACGGTGCCGGCGGCATTGCCGCTGGTGGAGGCGAAGAAGCTGCGCGCGCTGGGCGTAACGAGCGCGCGCCGTTCTCCGCTGATGAGCGAGGTGCCCGCAATTGCGGAGGCCGGACTTAAAGGTTATGAAACGAGCACCTGGCACGGCATATTGGCGCCGGCATCGACGCCGCCGGATGTCGTCGTGAAACTGAATGCCGAAATCGCGCGTATTCTCGCGCAGCCCGCGGTGAAAGAGCGCCTGCTTGGGCAGGGGCTGGATCCGGTTGGCGGCACGCCCGAGCAATTCGGCGCGTACCTGAAAGCAGAAATTGCCAAGTGGGCCGGTGTAGTGAAGGCCTCTGGAGCGCGCCCTGAGTAAAGGCTCGACCAACACACCTGCTCTGGCCGAACTCAAGGTCGGCAGCCGCTCGTATCGCTATTGCAGCCTTGCCGGGATCGAGCAAGCTGGTGTCGCGCAGCTGCCATATACATTCAGGATCGTGCTGGAGAACCTGTTGCGGCAGCGTTTATCTGGCGGCGGGGATGCGGACGATGTAGCAGCCTTGCTGGCGTGGCGCGAACGCGGGCGCGCGCCGGGTGAAATCCATTTCATGCCGGCGCGCGTGATGATGGACGACACCGCGGGCATCCCGTCGATCGGCGATCTGGCTGCGATGCGCGATGCAGTTGCGCGTCTTGGCGGCGATCCGCAGCGTATAGCGCCGGTGATTCCGCTCGATTTCGTGGTCGACCATTCGGTCATCGCCGATCACGCCGGCGGCGCCGATGCATTGGCGCGCAACATGGCGCTTGAACTCAAGCGCAACGCGGAACGGTTCAGTTTTTTGCGCTGGGGCGGGCAGGTATTTGACAACCTGCATGTGGTGCCGCCAGGCGGCGGCATTTGTCATCAGGTCAATCTCGAGTATCTGGCGCGCGTCGTGCGCGTGCAGCAGCACGGCGAGTATGAACTCGCGTATCCGGATTCCATGGTCGGCATCGACAGTCATACGCCCATGGTCAACGGTCTTGGCATAGTCGGCTGGGGCGTATCGGGCATGGAAGGCGTCGCCGCGGCGCTCGGCGAGCCGGTCTCCATGCTGATTCCGCAAGTCGTCGGTTGCCGTCTTGGCGGAAGGCTCAATCCTGGCGTCACGGCGACCGATCTTGTGCTGACGATCACGCAGATGCTGCGCAAGCACGATGTCGTCGGCAAATTCATCGAGTACTTTGGCCCCGGCCTGCGTGCGCTCGCGTTGGCAGACCGCGCCACGGTCGCGAACATGACGCCGGAAGCGGGCGCCACCATGAGTTATTTTCCGATCGATGCGGAGACGCTGCGCTATTTGCGCGCGACCGGTCGCGACGCCGCACATGTCGCGCTGGTCGAGGCCTATGCCAAAGCGCAGGGTCTGTGGCACGACGAGACCTGCGTCGCGGATTACAGCTCGATTATGGAAATCGATCTCGCGGCTATCGAAGCTTCCGTGGCGGGACCGCGACAGCCGCACGAGCGCGTTTCGCTCAGCGATGCGCCGCAGGCGTTCAGTGCCGTGCATCCGGCGCGCGTTCCCGCAAAAATCGCTGAAACCATGCTGGTCAAAGACGGCGATGTCGTCATCGCGGCGATCACGAGCTGCACCAATACGTCCAACCCGGCGGGCATGATAGGTGCGGGCATAGTCGCGCGGAATGCCGTGGCGCGCGGGCTCAAGGCCATGCCGTGGGTCAAGACCTCGTTGTCGCCGGGGTCGCGCGTGGTGGCCGACTATCTGCAAAAGAGCGGGTTACAGCAAAGCCTGGATGCGCTCGGTTTTCAGGTTGCAGGGTTCGGTTGCATGACCTGCGTGGGATTTTCCGGCCCGCTTGCCGCGCCGGTAGCCAATACCATCACCGGGCAGGGCGTTGCAACTGCCGCAGTGTTGTCGGGCAATCGAAATTACGAAGGACGTATACATCCGCAGGTGCGTGCAAGTTTTCTGGCGTCGCCCCCGCTGGTTGTCGCGTACGCGCTCGCAGGCTCCATATTGAAAGACCTGACCAATGAGCCACTGGGTATCGATCCGGAAGGGCGTGCCGTTTATCTCAGGGACCTGTGGCCGGATGAGGCGGAAATCCGCGCGCTGATGGACGCGTCGATAGAACCTGAACTCTACACGAGTTCGTATGCGCGTTTGTATGAAGGCAGCGCGGAATGGCAGGCCTTGCCTTGCCAGGGCGGGACGCAGTTTGAGTGGGGAACTTCAAGCACCACTATTCGGCAGCCACCGATGTTCGACGATGTGCAATTGCAACCGGCACCCCTTGCGGACATCTGCGGCGCGCGCGTGCTTGCGATATACGGCGATCTCGTCACGACCGAGCATGTTTCACCGATGGGGATGATTCCGCCGGAGTCGCTCGCCGGACAGTACTTGCAATCGCTCGGTGTTGCGCCGGCAGATTTCGTGAGCTTTGCCGCGCGCCGCCTCAATCATGATGTGATGATACGCGGCACGCTGGCGAGCGTGCATTTGCATAACGAGATGACTCCGGGCAGTCCGGGCGGCAATACATTCCATATGCCCGGGCGCGCGCCGATGTCGATTTACGATGCGGCGCAGCGCTATCGGCGGGACGGGATTCCTCTCGTCGTCATTGCGGGCCGCGGCTACGGCACGGGCTCTTCGCGCGACTGGTCGGCCAAGGGCATGCGTCTGCTCGGTGTGCGCGCAGTCATTGCGGAATCCTTCGAGCGCATACACAGATCGAACCTCGTTGCTGCCGGTGTTTTGCCATTGCAATTTTCCACCGGGCAGACGCGCCGCACGCTGCGTCTCGACGGCAGCGAACTGTTCGACGTCACGGGGCTCGGGCAGGCGCTGGAACCCGCAATGATGCTACGCTGCACGGTGACGCGCGCCGATGGCAGTCGCGAAGAGTGCGATCTGCT
>JAIOOZ010000178.1 GCA_021414185.1 Betaproteobacteria bacterium | reverse complement strand
GGCCCGCATCAGGTTGATCTTGGCGCGCACGACCGCGCGATATACGAAATAGAACGGCAGCAGGCGGACTCCGGCGTAATCGCCGCTGGTCTCGAGATACGCGTTGACGAAGGTGAATGCCAGGTCCCGGCGGCCGTGCGCGTCGAGATCCATCATCAGGAACGCCACTTCGTTCATGACGTCCATCCAGCGCAACGCAGGGTTGAATTCGATGCAATCGAACGGCACCGCCGCACCGTCTATCATGACGATATTGCCGAGGTGCAGATCGCCATGGCATTCACGCACGAAACCGGCCGCACGGCGCTGTTCGAACAGTGCGCCGAGTACCTGGTATTCGCGCAGCGTCCAGTCGCGAATGCCTCTCAGTGTTTCGCTGTCGTCTGCCGCGCCGGGCAGCGGCAGCATCTGCTCGAAGTTCTCAAGCGCGGGAGGCAGTACCGACATGTCCAGGTCGCATGCCTTGGCGCATTCCTGCGGCGCAAGCTGCGCGTGAAAGTCCGCGAT
Source organism: Betaproteobacteria bacterium (assembly GCA_021414185.1). Taxonomy (GTDB): domain Bacteria; phylum Pseudomonadota; class Gammaproteobacteria; order Burkholderiales; family SG8-41; genus PALSA-1004. The sequence goes on along the minus strand of JAIOOZ010000178.1, from coordinate 14,258 downwards.
CGTCCGTGCCAGCGTTTCGATGTCGGCGTGTTTGATATCGCCGCGGGCAATTGCGTTGTCGAGCACGGCCGATTGCGCGAACTCTTTCATTTTTACCGCGTACTCGATCGCGGCGCCCGTTCCTCCGATTGCCGGTTGTTGCGGCGTGCCCGTGATGGGCACTACTTCCAGATAGAGTTCAGGCGCAAGCCGCCGGTTCAGCCGCAGCTCTTCCTCGCAGTAATGGCGGCGCGCCGCGAGTGTCGTGAAATCGAGAAAGCCGAGATCAACCGGCTTCTTTATCTTGTACGCATAGCTGCCGGCAAGCAGCACCCAGGAGATATGCGTTTGAATCAGGCGGGCGCGGCAAACAGGATGCGGGTAGCACGCGGCACTCCCAAGCGCCGCCAGCAATTGCGCGCTCATGACAGGTATGGTCGCGGACGGATTAACCCGGTCCGCGCTGCCGGCGGATTTCTAACGCCGGCCGATCAGGAGGCCGATCAGCATTCCAATGCCTGCTGCCACGCCGATTGCGGTCCACGGTTTTTCGTGAACATATGCGTCACCGGTGGCTGCCGCCGACCTCGCATTGTCGGTGAGTATCGCCTGGGCTTGCGCCAGGCGCGGCTTGAGTTCAGCGACGGATTGCTGAATCTTGCCGCGCGCTTCGGTGATCTTGTCCCCGGTCTGCGATGCGGTTGCCTTGACCAGTTCTTCGGCGTCGGCTGCGAGAATCCTGAGGTCGGTAACCAGTTTTTGCGTTGCTTGCGTCATCATGCGCTCCTTGTGTGTGAAATATCCAGCTACCATGCTACGTCGCCATGGTGCGGAAGTTTTGACGTGGATCAATCGATAGGTGGGTAAAGAACCCGCTGCTTCCCAGGGTTCGGCAGCTCTGCGCTGAAGAAAGTTCAACTGCCAAGGGCGATTTCCGGCGCAGAGTCTCCGCGCAATTGTAAGCGTGCTTGCGCGAGCCGTTATAGTCCGCGAGATCGCTTTTGCCGCGTCCAGCTTCGCGTCTCAGCCCCGCGCGTCCAGCGCCTGCATGGTGCGCCGGTAAATGTCTTCCGGCGATCCTGCGGCGGAGACCGGCACGAGCAGCCCCAGGGCGCCGTAATATTCCGCGAGCGGCGCGGTACTGGCTTTGTATGCGGCCATGCGCACTTTTACCGATTCGGGGCGGTCGTCATCGCGCTGCACGAGGTTTCCACCGCAGTGGTCACATACGCCGTCCACCTTCGCGGGATGAGTTTGGACATGGTAGACGGCCTTGCATTTCTCGCAGGTGCGGCGTCCGCCCAGGCGCGCGACGATGGTTTCGAGCGGCAGTTCATAGCTCAACACGGCATCGAGCCGGATCTGCTCGCCCGCCAGGAGTTGCGTGAGCGCCTCGGCCTGGGCCACGGTGCGCGGAAAACCGTCGAGCAGAAATCCGCCGCGGCAACGCAGGCAGGCGGCGCGTTCGCGCACGACGGCAAGCACCGTCTCGTCCGTAACCAGCTCGCCGCGGCGCATTGCCTCAAGTGCGATGTTCAAGGCGGGGCTGCGGTCGCATTCGGCAATCGACTTGGCGGCGCGGAAGATGTCGCCGGTGGAAAGCTGGCAGGCTCCCAGGCGCGCGCTGAGCAGTTCGGCCTGCGTGCCCTTGCCGGCGCCGGGGGCGCCGAGCAGGACGAGGCGGCGGGGACGCGCGTTGGCGGGCGCAGGGACGGCACATTCTGCTGCCGGGCCCTTGATCCAGGCGGCGCGGTCGTTTTTTGCGTTCATTGGATTTTTCCCCGTCGGCAGCATGCGGCCTATTGACGCACTTTACGTCGCACGAATCGATTCGTATTTGACACAGATCAAGCCTCGGTGCGCGTCAGCGCATAAATTGTCGCAGTGGTCGGGCAGCGGGTAGGCCGGACAATTCTTGACAAGGAAAGCGGGACATGACTCATACACAATTCTTCGAGCAGGCCATAAGGCTCACGAGCATACAACTGGGCAGCCACGACATTCCGCACACCGCCGATTACCCGATGCGGGTGGCGGATTTCATCCGGCTCAACTACCAGGCAGTGGTGCTGGCGTGGAACGATATTCAGCCGGAGAAGGATTGAGCGGCGGTGAATTCTTTGCCGCGTCGCCGCGCGTGCGCGCAGCGCGGATAGCCATGGTTTTCGCAATATGAGCGGGCCGGTCGCCGCGCCGGGTTTCGCGCAGCAATTGGCGGACGGGTTCTGGCATCCGGAAATGCCGTACCTGCTGGCGATGGCGGCCGTTCTCTCGCTGCTGCTGTACTATTTCCGGCGCGACGATCGCGAAGCGGTTTTCCACACGCTTGGTTTTTATGCGGTAAGCCTGCTTGCGCTTTGTGCCAGCGCGTTGCTCGCGGCATTCGATCTGCCCGTCGCGGCGGCAGTAGTGCGGGAAGCTTCCATCATCGCCAGCGGCGTCGCCATCGTCAGGCTGTGGGGACTATTCATCTTCCGCGTCGCGCTGCGGGCAGTCCGGCTCGAGACCCCGCGCATTCTCGAAAACATCCTGGTCTTGCTGGGCTACATCGTGTGGGGCATGGTGCGCCTGCGGTATGCGGGACTGGATTTGTCGCAAATCGTGACCACCTCGGCGCTGATTACGGCGGTGCTGGCGTTCGCGATGCAGGACACCCTGGGCAATCTTCTCGGCGGCGTGGCGCTCGAACTGGATTCTTCGCTGAGTGTCGGCGACTGGGTGCGCGTTGACGACATCGAAGGCCGGGTGGCCGATATCCGCTGGCGCTCGACTTCAATCCAGACGCGCAACGGCGACACGGTGGTCATTCCCAACAGTTCCCTGATGCGCAACCGGTTTACCGTGCACGGACGAGGTGGTGCAACGCCCGCGCTGTGGCGGCGCTGGATCTGGTTCAACGTGGACTATGGCGCCGCGCCGGCGCACGTCATCGAAACCGTCGAGAACGCGGTGCGCCAGGCCCTCATTCAGCGCGTCGCGCCCGCGCCGGCCCCTGCCTGCTTGCTGATGGATTTCGAGCACGGGTATGGGCGCTACGCCCTGCGCTACTGGCTCACCGACTTCCTGCACGACGACGCGACTGACTCCGAGGTGCGCACGCATGTGCTGGCGGCGCTGCAGCGGTCCGGCATGCGCATCGCGGTGCCTGAATACAGCATTCACACGGTGAAGGAGGGTGAGAAGCATCTGCAGGAAGTGAAGTCTCGCGAAATCGCGCACCGTGTGGCCGCGCTGACGCATGTTGAATTGCTGGCGAGTCTCAATGAACAGGAGCGGCGAACGCTTGCCGAGCGGCTGGTATTCACGCCATTTGTCAAAGGCGACGTGGTCACGCGCCAGGGCTCGGTTGCCCACTGGCTGTACATATTGATCGACGGGGAGGCCGACGTCGTGGTGGACCAGCCAGACGGCGAGCGCCGCCACGTGGCACGGTTGGGCGCCGGCACCTGCTTCGGCGAAATGGGGTTGCTGACCGGCGAGCCGCGCGGCGCGACGGTGATCGCCCGCAGTGACGTCGAATGTTACCGGCTGGATAAAGCGTCGCTCGCGGACATTCTGCACTCCAGGCCCGCGCTCGCCGAAGACTTCTCGCGCATGCTGCAAACGCGGCGGGCCGACACCGATCGCAAACTCAAGCAAGCCGACGCCGACCAGATCGCCAGGCGCGCCGCCTCCGAACAGAACGAACTCCTGTCGCGCATCCAGAAATTCTTCGGGCTGAACTAGTCTTTCCGCGGCGCCGCCGCTACATCGCGCCTTCAATGCGCTCGCACAGCGTTTTCAGGATCTCGATCCGCGCGAAATACTTGTCATTGGCGGGTATCAGCACCCACGGCGCGCATTCATTGCTGGTGCGCTCGATCATGTCGGAAACCGCGAGCTCGTAGTCGTTCCATTTCTTGCGGTTGCGCCAGTCCTCCGCCGTAATCTTGAAGCTCTTGAACGGCGTCTTCTCGCGCTCGCGAAAGCGCTTCAACTGTTCATCCTTCGTGATGGTGACCCAGAACTTGGTGACGATGCCGCCCGCCTGCGCAAGCTGCGCTTCAAAATCGTTGATCTCATGATATGCGCGCATCCAGTCTTCTTCCGAGCAGAATTTTTCGACCCGTTCGACCAGCACGCGCCCGTACCATGAGCGATCGAATATCGTCACGCGGCCCCGCCGCGGCAGATTGCGCCAGAAGCGCCATAAATAGGGCTGGGCGCGCTCGTCGTCGCTGGGCGAGGCGACCGGCGTGACCTGGTAATGGCGCGCATCCAGCGCGCCGGTGACGCGACGTATGCTGCCGCCCTTGCCGGCAGCGTCCGCCCCCTCGAATACCGCTATCAGCGACTTGTCGCGGAATTTTTTGTGGCGCGTGAGCAGATTGAGCCGGCCCTGATATTTTTCGAGCTCGCTTCGATAGGTCTTGCGGCCGAGGGTCTTGCCGTAGTCGAGGCCGGACAGCATGGTGCGCCCGTCGAGCGCGGGCTCCGGCAGGGGGGCCGACCGGGTCATCGCCGGCCTGTCGCCGGCGAGACGATGTTTGAGGGCGGCGAGTATCGCGCGTCCGACCGTAAGATAACGGTAATTCGGGTCGCTTCCCTCGATCACGTTCCACGGCGCATGGCCGGTGCTGGTCGTGCGCAACGCGGCCTCGGATATTTTGCGGAACTTGTCGTAAACCCTGAAGCGCTCCCAATCGGTTTCCGTCACGCGCCAGCGTGTCTTGGGGTCCGCCTCGATGGCCTGCAGGCGTTTCTTCTGCGCTTTCCTGGACAGGTGGAACCAGAACTTGAGTATCAAGGCGCCTTCGTCGACGAGCATGCGCTCGAAGCGCACGATTTCCTGCATTGCAGGTTCCAGCTCGGCGTCGTTCGTTTTACCCATGACCCGGTTGACTATGGGGTCGGTGTGCCACGCGCCGAACAGAATGCCGATGCGCCCTTTGGGCGGCAGTGCGCGCCAATAACGCCACATGCGCGGCCGCTCGCGCTCTTCATCGGTCATTTCGCCGAAAGCATGGGTGTGAATGTGGCGTGGATCCATCCACTCGTTCAGAATGTTGACGGTCTCGCCCTTGCCCGCGCCGTCGACGCCGCCGATGATGATGATGACGGGAAATTTCCGGTCCTTCAGCAGCGCGTACTGCGTGTTGAGCAGCTCCGCGCGCAGCTTGGGCAGTTCGCGTTTGTATTCGCGATCCGGGATGCTGTGGCCCACTTCTGCCGATTCAAACATTTGCCATTTCTCCCTGTGTTTGGGTATTCAACATCCGCCGTATGCCAGCATGCGGGAGCCAGTTTTGCTGCGCACTCGAAGGCGCGCGCTTATTTCGCCTGCCGAGCCGAACGACATACCAGAACGGGAATCCTGCCATGGGCCAGGACCTTGCTGGTCTCGCTTCCAAGCAGTACGCCTTTCAAACCGCGGCGGCCGTGAGAGGCCATTACGATCAGATCGCATTGCGATTTTTCGGCCTGCTCGAGGATCGCCCGGTAGGGCCGGTCGCCGAACGCAACCGCGGAAAAGCATCGCACGCCATAGCGGCTGGCGGCTTTCTTGACTTCATCAAGGATGAGGTTGGCACGCTCTTTTTGCTTTTCTTCGAACTGCTCTTTGCGCGTGCCTGCGCCGCGTCCCAGCGACTCGACGTTCTCGAGCAACTGATGGTACTCGGGCGCGACCGTCATCACGGTCAGTCTGGCGTCGAGCTGTTTGGCGGTATGCATTGCGTGCAGCGCTGCTTCATCGGATAGCGGCGACCCGTCGGTGGCGAGCAGAATGTGTTTGTACATTTCAATGCTTCAGCGAGATGAATGTTGAATGCCGGCGGCCGGCGCAACAACCGATTGCCTGAAAGCCATGCGCAAAGTATGCCGCTGCCGCCCGGCGCCATATTGATCCATGTCAACGGGTTAGACAGGCGGCAATACGGGTAGTGCCGGGCAAGGTGCCGGTTGCAGCTACTCCTGCAACTGCGAGATATACTCGATCAGCGCCAGTATCCTGGACCGCACGAACGCCTCGCCCACGTGCAGCCGCCACGGACTCGATGCATTGGCGAGGTAGGGAATACGCCGCCATTGCTTTTTTTCATCTGCGTAAGCGGCGGTACTCTCTGAATAAGTTGCGCGGCCAGCCAGCCGTCGCCCTTGCCGCCACCGCCGTGGCACATGGCGCAGCGGATTTCATAATCCTGCTGTCCGGCAGACGAATCGGCGGCAAAGACCGGAGCGGGCAGGGCTACCATCCAAGCTGCAAGTGTGATGCCGGTAAAGAGCGGTTTCATGATTTGCCTTAAGCCATGATCGGATGGAATCGTCGGGTAGCGGTGGAACCTCATCGCAGCTACTGGCGCGCGCCAGCGCACTGCCCGAGCAGCATGCGCAGGCGTTCGGGCTCTTTGATCTCGATGTTTTTGTTCTGCACCGCGACGATGCCTTCGCTCTGGAAGTGGGAGAAAGCGCGGCTGACGGTCTCCAGCTTGAGTCCCAGATAGCTGCCGATTTCCTGGCGGGTCATGCGCAGAATGAACCGCGTCGCGGAGTAGCCGCGCGCGGCGAAGCGCTGCGACAGGTTGAGCAGGAACGCGGCGAGCCTCTCCTCGGCGCGCATGCTGCCCAAGAGGAGCATGACGCCGTAGTCGCGCGCGATTTCGCGGCTCATGACGCGGTGGAAGTGCCGTTGCAGCGTGGGCAACTCGTGGCTCAGGTGCTCAAAATCCCGGAACGGTATTTCGCATATTTCGCTGTCTTCGAGAGCGATTGCATCTGAAATGTGTTTGCCCGAGCCGATTGCATCCATGCCCAGCAGTTCGCCCATCATGTGGAAGCCCGCGACCTGCTCGCGGCCGTCATCGTGCAGCACGCAGGATTTCAGGAAGCCGGTGCGTACCGCGTAAAGCGATTGCAGAGATCCGCCGGCGCGATACAGATAGTCACCGTGTTTAAGCGGGGGTTTGCGGTCAATGATGTTGTTGAGTTGCTCCATGTCCTGCGAGCAGAGTCCCGCGGGCAGGCACAACTCGCGCAGGCCGCAAGACTGGCAGAGCGTCTCGCAATGCGTTGAAACCCGGGGTTTCGCACTGTGACGTTCTGCGGCAAGTGTCAAGTGCTGCTCCATTGTAGATGCGAGAATCTGGGTAGGCGAAGATAGGTGCTTGAGATCGGCCCGGTCTGTTCGCTACCGCACATTGTGGACGACACGACACGGTTGCCATGCATGCGCGTGACCGCGAAAATGAAGCGGTCGCGAACGAGGCAATCGGCATGGGCGCGCCAATCGCGCCACGTAACTGAACTACTCGAATTTGAGGTGATGCGCGGGTGTGATGCCGCGCCGGCCTAGTGTCCGGCGCACTGGCCGAGCAGCCCGCGCAGGCGTTCTGGCTCTTTGATCTCGATGGTTTTGTTTTGCACCGCGACGATGCCTTCGTTCTGGAAGTGGGAGAAGGCGCGGCTGACGGTCTCCAGCTTAAGTCCCAGGTAGCTGCCGATTTCCTCGCGCGTCATGCGCAGTATGAACTGCGTCGCCGAGTAGCCGCGCGCGGCGAAGCGCTGCGACAGGTTGAGCAGGAACGCGGCGAGCCTCTCTTCGGCGCGCATGCTGCCCAAGAGGAGCATGACGCCGTAGTCGCGCGCGATTTCGCGGCTCATGATGCGGTGAAAGTGCTGCTGCAGGTTGGGGATGTCGCGGCTAAGGTTTTCGAGCTCGCCGAACGGGATTTCGCAGACCTCGCTGCTTTCGAGCGCGACCGCGTCGGACAGGTGCTTGCCGGAGCCGATCGCGTCCATGCCCAGCAGTTCGCCCATCATGTGGAAGCCCGCGACCTGCTCGCGGCCGTCGTCGTGCAGCACGCAGCTCTTGAGAAAGCCGGTGCGCACGGCATAGAGCGACTGCAGCGGGCTGCCGGCGCGATACAGGTAGTCGCCGCGCTTCAGCGCGCGCTTGCGGTTGACGAGGGCGTCGAGACGGTCGATTTCCTGCAGATCGAGCCCGGCCGGCAGGCACAGCTCGCTCAGGCTGCACGACGAGCAGGCGTGGCGCAGTTGAGCGACGTTGATGGGAATGGTTTTGGCTTGCATGGCCGGACGCTGGGAAGCAGGCTTCAATTCTATATGGTTTTTGATATGGATCAAACGTATAAATCGGCCGTTGCTGAATAATCGGCGCTACCATGCCTTTATCGACAACCCTGAGCGCGCCGTCGGCGGCATCGCGGATCGAGATCGACCTCGACCTGATCCGGCGTTTCGACCGGCACGGGCCGCGTTACACCTCGTACCCGACCGCCGACCGGTTTGTCGAATCGTTCGATGCGGCCGCCTATGAGTCCTGGCTGGTGCGCCGCAACGTCGGCGCGGTCGCGCGCCCGCTCGAATTGTACGTGCACCTGCCGTTTTGCAGCACGCTGTGCTTCTATTGCGGCTGCAACAAAATCGTCACGCGCGACCGCGGCAAGGGTGCCACCTATCTCAAGTACCTGAGTGAAGAGATTGCGCTGCAGTCAAACGCGCTCGGCGACGACAACAAAGTTGCGCATATGCACTGGGGCGGCGGAACCCCGAATTTCTTCAACCTGCAGGAAGTGGGCGGACTCCTGGAGCAGTTGCATGGCCATTTCGATATCGATGCGGAGGGCGATTATTCGATCGAAGTCGACCCGCGGGCGGCGGATGCAGCTTATATCACCGGCCTGCGGAAGCTGGGATTCAACCGCATCAGCCTGGGCGTGCAGGATTTCGATCTGCACGTGCAGCGCGCGGTGCACCGCATTCAAAGCGAAGAGCAGACCGTCGAGATCGTCAATGCCGCGCGCGCCAATGCATTTCGCTCGGTCAACATCGACCTGATTTACGGTCTGCCGAAGCAGTCACTGGTGAGTTTCGAGCGGACGCTGGAGCGCGTGATTGCGGCGGACCCGGACCGCGTCGCCGTCTACAATTACGCGCACCTGCCCCATCTCTTCAAGCCGCAGCGCCGCATACAGGCGTCCGACCTGCCCGCGCCCGAAACGCGGTTGAAGCTGCTGGCGCTGGCGATCCGCCGGCTGAACGCGGCGGGCTATCAGTACATCGGCATGGACCATTTCGCGAAGGTGAGCGACTCGCTGGCGGTGGCGCAGCGCCAGGGCCTGCTGCACCGGAATTTCCAGGGTTACTCGACGCACGCCGACTGCGACCTGCTGGGCCTTGGCGTGAGCGCGATCGGCAACATCGGCCCGACCTACAGCCAGAATTTCCGCACGATCGAGGATTACTACCACAGCCTCGACCACAATACGCTGCCCATCATGCGCGGCATCGAGTTGTCGGCGGACGACCTGGTGCGGCGGGCGGTGATCGGCGCGTTGATGTGCCACTTTTCCGTGTCCAAGGAATCGTTCGCCGCATCGTACCTGATCGACTTCGACAAATACTTCGCCACCGAACTCGACGAGCTGAGCGAGTTCGAGCGCCTCGAACTCGTCGAGCGCGGCAGCGGCACGATTACCGTGACCGCCAAGGGACGCCTGCTGGTGCGCAACATCGCGATGGTGTTCGACCGCTATCTGCGCCAGGACCGCGAGCGCCGCAGCTATTCGCGGGTGATATGAACGCGCTCTTTGAAATCGCGTTGGGCGCGGCTCTGGTCGGCGGGTTCGCTGGCGGCGTGCATTGCGCGGGCATGTGCGGGGGCATCGTGCATGCCCTGTGCGCTGCGCCCGGCGGCCGTACTGGCGGACCGCGCATGCGATATTTGCTCGCTTACAACGCCGGCCGCATCGCGAGCTATGCGTGCGCGGGCGCGATTGCCGGCGCCATTGGCGCGGCCGGATTGCTGACGCGCGCCGCACCGGTATTGCAGCCGGCACTTTTCGCGCTGGCAAGCCTGATGCTGGTGGCGTTGGGCCTGTATCTTGCCGGCATGTTGCCGCTGCTGGCGCGCATAGAGGCCGCCGGCGGAAAGTTGTGGCGCGTTGTCCAGCCCCTGACGCGGCACATGCTGCCGGTGAATTCATTGCCGCGCGCGCTTGGCCTTGGCGCCCTGTGGGGCTGGCTGCCGTGCGGCATGGTATATGCGGTCCTGCTCACGGCGCTGGCGCTCGGCAGTTGGTGGCAGGGCGCCGCCCTGATGCTCGCGTTCGGACTCGGCACGCTGCCGAACCTGCTCGGGATCGGACTGCTGTGGAAGCAGGTGGATCGCCTGCGCCGCGCCGGCGCGCTGCGCCGATTCGCCGGTTGCGCGGTCGCCCTGTTTGGCGTCTACAGCCTGACCGGATTGTTGCAGCCGCCGGTGCCCGGGCGCGACGGATTGCTGTGCCACGTCGTGCCCGGTCTCGGCGCGTGGTTGTACTGATCCGGCGCCGCACGCGATGTTGACCCAGATCAATACTCCGTGCTGCCCGGTTGCTAATCTGCAACGGTCGCTTCTTTCAATCCATTTTCAGGAGACTCTATGTACAAGCACATTCTGTTGCCCACCGACGGCTCCAAGCTCTCGGCAAAAGCCGTCAGGCAGGCGGTGCGCTTTGCGCAATCCATCGGCGCGAAACTGACCGTCATCCACGTTTCCGCGGCATACCGGGGCATGATGGACGAGGGCTTCGCGGTGCCTGCGGTCTCGGCATACAGGAAGCGGTTTGAAGAGCAGGGCATCAAGCACTCGAAATTGCTGCTCGAAGGCGTGAAATCCGCTGCGCAAGCCGCCGGCGTCGCATGCGACGGCGTCGCGGTGATCAGCGACTTTCCGTATGACGCGATCATCAAGCAGGCGAAGAAAGCCAAATGCGATCTGATTATGATGGCGTCGCACGGCCGCAAAGGCCTGTCGAGCCTGCTGCTGGGCAGCGAAACCGCCAAGGTGCTTACGCATTCGACCATACCGGTGCTGGTGGTGCGCTGACCGGCTGAAGGGCGCGCGCATTTTCCTGGAGCGCCTGCGGTTGCCGCGGCGGCGGCACAGACCCTATACTGGGCCGCGCCATTCATAGATAGGTTGGCAACCGCATGACCGACCGCATTCCCGCTTCTCTGCTGACGGCCGTCACCGATTTTCTGCGCGGGCACCCGCCGTTTGACGGGATGGAACCGGATGCGCTGAAATTTCTCGCCGGCCGCCTGCAATTGAGTTACCACCCGCGCGACAGCGTGGTGCAGTCGCCCGACCAGGGTGAGGCGGAAACTTTATTCATCGTCCAGCGCGGCATCGTGCGCGTGCGCAACGCGGATGCGCATCAACCGGCCGCCGGCGCCTGGATAGCGTTGCGCGCGGGCGAATCGTTTTCGGTCGGCGCGCTGCTGGAGCGGCGCCCGGTCGCGAACCCGTATATCGCGGCGGAAGACACCTTTTGTTACCAGCTCGCGCGGCGGGATTTCGACGAGCTCGTGGGGCGCAGCCCGCGCTTCCACGCATTTTGCACGCGCTACCTGACGAGCCTGCTGCAGCAATCGCGGCGCTTGCTGCGCATGCAATGCAGCAGCGATGTCGGCGAGCAGCAAACCATCAACGCGTCTTTGCGCTCGCTGATCAAGCGCGCCCCGGTCTCCTGCGCTGCCGATACGTCCGTGGGCGCGGCGCTTGCCACCATGAAAGCGCAGAAAATCGGTTCGATCGTAATCGTGTCGGCCGCGCAGCAGCCGGCAGGGATATTCACGCGCGGCGACGTGCTCGACAGGGTCGCGCTGGCGCAACTCGACCTCAATGCCCCGATCGGCAGCGTGATGACGCCAAACCCGGTTGCTTTGCCGGCCGAGGCAAGCGGCTATGACGCGGCGTTCGCGATGGCGCGCAACGATTGCCGCCATGTACTGGTCGTGGAGGAAGGCCGGCTGCTCGGCATCGTCACCGAACGCGACTTGTTTTCCCTGCAGCGCGTAAGCATCCGGCTGATCAATCGCACGCTCGCCGGCGCCGCCGACGCGGGGGCGCTGCAGCAGGCGGCCCGTGACATCCGCAGTCTCGCCGCCAACATGCTGGGGCAGGGCATCGCAGCCGAACAGGTGACTTCCCTGGTCACGGCGCTGAATGATGCGCTGACCCGGCGCATTCTCGAGATCGAAATGCTGCGCCACGATCTTGAGGGTATTACGTGGTGCTGGCTCGCATTCGGCAGCGAGGGTCGATGCGAGCAAACGCTCAGCACCGATCAGGACAACGGACTGTTGTTCACCAGCGCCGGCGGCACGGACGCGGAATCGGTCCGCGGCAAGCTGCTGCCGTTTGCGCGCAACGTCAACCGCGCGCTGGACGAATGCGGGTTCCCCCTGTGCAAAGGCAACATCATGGCGGGCAATCCGGAGTTGTGCCTGGACCTTGCGGAATGGCAGCAGAAGTTCGGCGACTGGGTGCGCAATCCCGCGCCGCAGGCGCTGCTCAATGCCTCGATATTTTTCGATTTCCGGGCGGTGTCCGGAGCAGCCCAACTGGCGGAAACGTTGCGCGACGGTTTGCTGGCGCTGACGCGCGGCCACGCCGGTTTCCTGCGCATGATGGCGCAGAACGCGCTGTTGGTGCAGCCGCCACTGGGCATGTTGCGGGATTTCGTCGTCGACGACGACGGCGCATATGCGGGTTCGATCGACCTCAAGACCGCGGGCGCGCGGCTGTTTGTCGACGCCGCGCGGATTTTCGCCCTGGCGCATGGCGTAGTGGGCACCAATACCGCGCAGCGGCTGCACTACGCCGGCACGCGCATGAATCTCAGTGCGGACGAGATTTCGTCCGCCGTCGAAGGTTTCAATTTCATTCAGCAGCAGCGTTTGCGGCAGCAAGTCGCGTCACCCCAGGGCGCAGGCGGCGCCAACCGCGTCGATCCCGACACGCTCAACGAGGTGGACCGCCGCATCCTTAAGGAAGCGCTGCGGCAGGCGCGCAAGCTGCAAAGCCGGCTCGCGCTCGACTACCATTTATGAACCTGCTGGCGCGCTGGTTGCGGCCGGCGCCGCAACTGGATACAGACCAGTTGCAGGCACTGGCCGGCTGGCGCGCGCTGCCGGCGGCGGATTTGCGCGCGCCATTGCGCGACGCGCGCCTGGTGGTAGTCGATGTTGAAAGCAGCGGACTCGATGCGCGGCATGACCGCCTGATCTCGATCGGCGCGCTTGCCATCAGTCACGGCACTATCCAGTTCGCGCAAAGCTTCGAAACCATACTGCGCCAGGACGCGCCCAGTACGACGGAAAACATATTGGTGCACCGTATCGGCGGCACCCGGCAGTGCGAAGGTGACGAACCCTCTGCAGCATTGCTGTCATTTCTGGATTTCGCCGGCAAGGCCCCGCTGGTCGCGTTTCACGCCGAATTCGATCGCGTCCTGATTGGACGCGCGCTGGAGCAAACGCTAGGCACCGTTCTCAAGCAACCCTGGCTGGACCTTGCAGAACTCGCGCCGGCGTTGCTCGGCGAGCGCGCGCCCAATGCAAAAAATCTCGATGACTGGCTCGCGGCGTACGGCATCGGCGTTTACGCGCGCCACGACGCGCTCGCGGACACGCTGGCGACCGCCCAGTTGCTGTTGATCGTTCTGGGCGCGTGCGCGAGGCAGGATGTGAGCACGGTAGCCGCTTTGCGCGCAATCGCACGAAACCGGCACTGGCTGCAGCCACGTTGACGCGAGCCCGCAGCCGCTGCACGCTTGAATTCGAAATCCGGCGGCGTATAGTGAACGGCAAGGAGAACACAATATGTACGGATGGCGCGGACGGATCGGTTTGCTGGCGACGGCGATCAACACGGTGATGGAACCCGAGTTCTGGCAGTTGGCGCCGCCGGGTGTCTCGATTCACACGGGACGGGTGCCGACCGAGCGCGCGGGCACGCCCGAGGCGTTGCGCGAAATGGAGGCGGCAAGCCTCGCGGTGGCGGCCGACGTCGCCAAGGGCGAGCCTGGCGTGGTGGTGTGGGGCTGCACCAGCAGCAGTTTTTACGAGGGCCCCGCTGGCAATGAGCGGGTCAAGCGCGAGCTTGCCGCGGTCGCGAAAGCGCCTGCCGTGACCGCCGCCGGCGCGATGGCCGATTGCCTGAAAGCGAACGGCATCCGGCGCGTCAACGTGGTGACGCCGTACGTGGAGACCACCAACGAGCGGCTCAAGCAGTTCCTCGCCGCATGCGGCATCGAAGTCGTGCAGCTCGCGACCTTCGACATGCTGGACATGTTCGACCACGCGAAAATCGAGCCGTCGGACGTTTATGCCAAGGCCAAGACCCTCGATCACTCCAAAGCCGAGGCGACGTTCATCGCGTGCACCCAGGTGCGCGCGCTTGAAATCGTCGATCTGCTCGAGCAGGACATCGGCAAACCGGTCTACTCGGTGAA
>JAIOOZ010000177.1 GCA_021414185.1 Betaproteobacteria bacterium | reverse complement strand
GTAGACCCGTTCGAGAAATTTCACCTCGTCGGGACTTACGGTACCGTCGGCCTCGGCAAGATGCGCCAGAAACTTCGCAATCGTGCGCTTGGCCTCTGCCGCCAAAGGTTCGAGCTTTTTCTTCAGGCCGGCAAGTGTCGTCGGCTGCATGATGCGCAGTCGCAGGTGCGCTTTAAGGCGTTTTCGATGGGCGACGCTCAGGTGCGTCCATGATTCGATATGGCGCGTGAGATGGATCAGTTCCGGACCGCTCGCGTCGCCGTCGGCTAGCGCCGCCGAACACGCCAGGTCCAGCGTTACGGCTGCCGCCTGATAGGCCGGTGTGCTACGCGCAGCCCCTTCGGCGGGATCGGCGACGAAGAGCGCCACACTGTCTTCCGCCTTCGGCAGCTTCTGACCAGCAAGTACATCAGGTTCCATGCCCAGATGCAGAAATTCCAGCGCCCGCGCCAGGCCAAGAACCTTGTCGCGGGACAAGGTTCCCGCACTCTTCAACCGACCCGTGAGTTCGCCGAAGCTCATGACCAGCATGCCGTCACAAACTCGCGCCTTAATGTCGTTCAGCTCGGTTCTGAGCGGGGCTGGCCAGTATGCCGGGGGAAGAAGCAGCACGCTCTCCAGCGCGTCCTTCTTGTCCGGGTTACGTCCGATGAATCGGCTGTAAGGGTCAAGCAGATCGGTGCAGGCATTCACCAGCTCCTGAAGCTTCTTGACCGGTGCCGAAAGTGCCGAGACGTCAGGCAAATCACCCAGGCTGCGTGTGAGTTCCTGCCCGCGCAGGGACGCCGACGCGGGATGGTAGGCGAGCTTGAGTTTGGTCCGGTTGACGGGTAGTCGGAGTCCATCGCCATGCGCTTCGGCGTATTTCGCCTTGAACAGCGCCTCGAATATTTCTGGACATCGCCCAACAGCCGTGCGGCGTGCGATGTTCGGATCGGCCAGTGCCCAGGCAAGCGCCCATGACGCAGGGACAGGCTGTTGATCGACTGCAGCTTGCCCAAGTCCGATGCGCAGGCCGATCGGCAGTTCGTACGAACTACCAGCGGCCGGTGGCGGCTGTTTGTAGATCGCCGGCTCGACTGACTCTGCCTCGACGTAGGCCAGAAACTGCGAGGCGTAGTGCCGGAAGGAGCCGTTGTCCGAATAGATGGCGAGCAGACGCCGCACTTCATGCTTGATCGCCGGGATATCTGCTTTGGCCGTGACATTCGCGACGGCATCGACAAGGATGCGGCGTTCCAGCCCGTAGAAGAACAGAAACACGTAGCCGATGTTGGCGTCAGGTGCCTGACGCCCGCCCGCCTGCCATTGGAGATAGGCGCGACGTGCCTCAGGCGTACACTCCGAATAACTTGGCCAGTAATCCGTCAGGCGCAGGTTCGGGTCGATATTTCTCTGGGCGACGTTGAGCGCGGGATTGATCAGTGCTGGCTCCGCCTGCCCGTAGCCGCCGCGAAGACCCGAACCGACATAGAGCATGCCGTCCGGTAGAGATATTCCGGCAACCTCGACGGATTCACCGGGAGGCACCCAGCGGACCTTGCCGCCCGCATCCTGAATAGGTTGAGGAATTCCGTACTCTTGATCACCGCTGCCGATGACGATCGTGGCGAACTGCTCTTCGCGGCCTGTGGACCGCGCCGCACCTGCTGATCGGGGTGATGTCGCTTCGACGGTGACTCGGTAGGAGGCTTGCGGAACATCCGGTTCGGACTTCTTGAGGAACGCC
>JAIOOZ010000176.1 GCA_021414185.1 Betaproteobacteria bacterium | reverse complement strand
GCTATGGCTCGCATCGAATAGTCTGCTTTACGCATCCGATACAACTCGATTCGTTCGCTTAACGAGAGATGCTGATAGGTTTTTTCCATGGCAACACCACGCTATCATGGTGTTGCACTTGTGCCGTGAATTCAGGGTATCGAGGAATAGTAAATCTCCTGGGTTCCCGCCTGCGCGGGAACGACGAAGTACAGTTTTTGAGACCGCTCCTAGTTTCCCGAGAAGACCTCGTTGGTCTGCATGCCGGCGCGCACGAAAGTGGTACGCTTGGTCAGCTCTTTCAGCGTGCGCGCGCCGACGTAGGTGCAGGCGGAGCGTAACCCACCCAACACGTCCTGCAGCGAGTTGGCGACCGGGCCGCGGTATGGCACGAGTACCTCTTTGCCTTCGGACGCGCGGTAGTGCGCGACTCCTCCAGAGTATTTTTCCATCGCGGTGCGCGAACTCATGCCGTAGAAACGCTTGAACTTGCCGTCGTCCTGCTCGACCACGTCGCCCATGCACTCGTCGTGGCCGGCGAGCATGCCACCCAGCATCACGAAGTCGGCCCCGCCGCCGAACGCTTTGGCAACATCGCCGGGTGAAGTGCAGCCGCCATCCGCGCAAATGCGGCCGCCGAGACCGTGCGCGGCATCGGCGCATTCGATCACCGCCGACAACTGCGGATAGCCGACGCCCGTCATGCTGCGCGTGGTGCACACCGAGCCGGGGCCGATGCCGACCTTGACGATGTCGGCGCCGGACAGGATCAGTTCCTCGGTCATTTCACCGGTGACGACGTTGCCGGCCATCAGCGTGATCTTCGGATAGGTTTCGCGAAAGCGCGCGACGAACTCGACGAAGCTTTCGGTATAGCCGTTGGCAACGTCTATGCACACGTAGCGGACGGCATTGCCGGCTTGCCGCATGACGCTCGCGAATTTGTCACGGTCGTGCCTGGTGATGCCCATCGAGTAAAACGCGTTGGACTTGGTCTTCAGCGTCTTGAAGAACGCAACGAGTTCATCGATGCCGTAATGCTTGTGCAGCGCGACCGACAGGCCGAATTTTGCGAACGCGCGCGCCATCTCGAAGGTGCCCACCGTATCCATGTTCGACGCGATGATCGGCACACCGTCGTAGCTGTTGCTGGCGTGTTTAAAAATGAATTTACGCGTGATGTCGACTTCCGCGCGCGATGGCAAGGCTGAGCGCTTGGGCCGGATCAATACATCCTTGAAGTCGAGCTTGATTTCGTGGTCTATATGCATGGGGAAGATGATACGGGAAGGTGTCGGCGCCAGCATCCGCCACGGCCGTGTCGCCGTCAAGCCGGCATTTGCGGGGCGGCGACGGGCGCGCCAAGGTCGAGTAAAATTATCGTATGGATACTCAAGACAAAGAAACATCACCGGTATGGCAGTTTTCGGCGCGGGCGCAGGCGCTGAGCGGTTCGGCGATACGCGATATCGTCAAAAAAATCAGCCAGCGGCCGGAAGTCATTTCCTTCGCCGGCGGCCTGCCGTCGCCCGCGACTTTCCCGATCGATACGATACGCGCCGCGTTCGATACCGTGTTGTCGCGCGAAGGCAAGGCAGCGTTGCAATATTCGCCTACCGACGGCTACGCGCCGCTGCGGACGTGGATCGCCGATACGCTGTCGACCAACGGCGCACGCATAACGCCCGAACAGGTGTTGATGGTGTCGGGTTCGCAGCAGGGCCTCGACCTTTTGGGCAAGGTGCTCATCAATGAAGGCGACCCGGTCATCGTCGAGACCCCGACTTACGTCGGCGCCCTGCACGCAATGGGCATCTACGCGCCACGCTTTGTTTCGATCCCGATGGATGAAGAGGGCCTCAATCCTGCCGCACTGCCGGAAGTGATGAAGCGCTGCGGCGGCCGCGCGAGCTTCCTCTATACGATACCGACGTTCCAGAACCCGACCGGCAGGACTTTGTCGCACGCCCGCCGCGTTGCGCTCGTGGAGCAGGCGGCGCGCCAACGGTTGCTGGTGGTGGACGACGATCCGTACCGCCTGCTCGATCATGCCGGCACGACGTATCAGACGCTGTTGTCGATGAGTCCCGCTGCAGTGGTGCACCTCGGGTCGTTCTCGAAAATACTCGCGCCGGGCATACGCCTCGGCTACGTGGTCGCACCGCTGGCTCTCGCGCAAAAACTCGAGCAGGCGAAGCAGGGCGCCGATCTGCACACGTCGACGCTGACGCAGATGATGGCGTACGAAGTCATCAAGGACGGCTTTCTCGACACCCACTTGCCGGCGAGCCGGAAGATTTACGCGGCGCAGTGCGCAGCCATGTTGCAGGCGATGGAGCAACATTTCCCGCGCGGCGCGACGTGGACGAAACCGACCGGCGGCATGTTCGTGTGGGCGACGCTGCCCGCCGGCATCGATGCCGCGCAGATGCTCGATGCCGCGCTGAAAGAAAACGTGGGTTACGTGCCGGGCGGCCCGTTTTTCGCAGAAGCGCCGAGCCCGAACACGATGCGGTTGAGTTTTGCCACCGTCACGCCCGAGAAAATGCGCGAAGGCATAGCGCGGCTCGGCAAAGTCATCGCTGCGAGCCAGGCGGTAAAATAAGCGCCGTGCCGCCGCACGCGGCATGGGATAAGAAACCGGGGAGTTCCACATGAGCACGAGAATAGTTTTCGACTGGGTGGCGGAATTTTCACTGTGGCTGGCGTCGCAGGGTTTTTTGATTACCTTCGTCGTCGTCCTGATTCCCTATCTCTTCATCACATTTCCGGTGCAGAACGTCATCCGGCGGCTGCTCAAGAAGAACGACATGGAGAACAACGATTTCGCCTACCCGATGGTCTCCGGCATCCTGAACGGCGTGACCGGCCTCACGCTCGCGTTTGTGGTGGTCACCCTGCTCAACCATCATCGCGAGCAGGACGCCATCCTCAAGAAGGAGGCGCAGGCGATCGAGAACATTCACATGGACCTCAAGCACGACGCAAAGATGATGCGCGAAGCCGAGCGCGCGCTGGTGCTCTACGTGCAGACTGTCGCGACCATGGAGTTCAACCAGGAGACCCGCCAGCAGGGCTCTGAAGACGCGGTCAAGCATATCGACGAGATTTACAAGATCTGCATGGGCATCAAGGACCCGCTGGTGCGCTCGCACGCCATGGGCGAGCTGGCCAATCTCAGCGCGTTCAGGCACCAGCGGCTGTCGGGCACTTTCAAGAGTTCGATCCATCCGGGCCTGTGGGTGACGGTCTATCTGCTCACCATCCTGACCCTGATCAATCTCATTATGTTCAACTCCAAGCGCAGCGGCTATATCTCGGTGTCCCTGGCCTCGGTGGCCTACGCGCTGATCATGACGCTGGCGAACCAGCTCGAATACCCGTACGTGGGGCCGCTGTCGGTGTCGATCGACCCGCTTTACCTGCTGCTGCAGAAGTATGAAAACCCCTAGCCCCGAAAGTCTGGCTTTGCATCCAATTGCGCTGCCAGCCCGTAGATGGGTTGGAGCCTGTCTCATCAATATACGCGTGTGCGACGGAGGTCATTTTTGTTCAGTTTTAGGAGAACGACTGCGGCAATATGTCGATATTGCAAAGGAGGCCGACAACAAAATGGACGAAAATGGTCCCGTCCCGAAGGGTTGCCGCCAGAAAAGCCGATTGCAGCGTTGCTCGTCTTGGCAATAGAGTGACTATTGCCTTCACCGGGCGCCTTGCCCTCGACTTTTCTGGCGACAACGCATCACGTGTATATTGATGAGACAGGCTCTAATTTACGCAAAGCCGGGCCGGGGTAAGGAAATGTCCTGTATGCCGACCAAGCACATTGCGCGTTACTCCAATACTTAACAGGAGGTTCCATGGACCAGAAAACCGTCATACGCTCCGCCCTCATGGGGCTCGTCGCCCT
>JAIOOZ010000175.1 GCA_021414185.1 Betaproteobacteria bacterium | reverse complement strand
ACGGCCGCGCGAAACTGCGGGCGGTAGACAACGATGGTTTCGGTATCGCCGTTGAAGTCGACCGCGATCTCGCCGCCATAGTCGTCCTGATGCACTTCCCAGAGGCGGAACAGCGGATAAGCCGACGTCAAAGTGGCCACGGCGGGATGCAGCGTCAGCTGCAGGCGAGGGTAATCGTCATCATGAATTGAAGCGAGGCTGTCCACGTCCAGCGGTGCGTGATCCGCGGCATAGTGCGCGCGATGCGCCAGCCATTCCATGCGCGCGACATCGGGCAGGTAGGGCAGCGTTTGCGTGGGCGGAAACGTTTTTACGAAGTCTGCCAGATGTTCGCCCAGTTCATTCAGATCGCCGCTGACCGATGGGTGCTCGCTGCAGTACTCGCGCGCAAGACCGTCGAAAAATTCAGCGCCGACCAGTTTGCGCACGATAGGGTACGTAGCAACCAGAGCCAGCGCCGCATTCGCGCCGACGTTGCCGCGATAAATCGCCAGACGGGTGCGCGCGTGTGTGGCATCGCCTGCGATCAGCGGCAAGACATCGTCGCTGCGTGCGCTGTCGGCGAGCGCCGTGCTGACGAGCTGCTGCAAGGTGGCGAGGTCAGGCATGTGCCGGCGCCAGTCTCGTTTCGACTTTGAGCGCTTCATCGAGCAGCACGTCGAGGCCGGGAATATTGGTGTCCCACTCGATCAATGTGCGCACTGGTCCGAGCCGCGCACGCGCCGCTTCGTAAAGCAGCCAGACCGCATCGGTTACGCGCGAGCCGTGATCGTCGATCAGGCAATCGCCGGTGCGCGTATGTCCCGCGAGATGAATTTCCTGCACGCCGTGCGCCGGCAACGCGGCGATCGCGGCGACCGCATCGAAGCCGTGGTTGACGGCATTCACGTAAAGATTGTTGACGTCGAACAGGATGCCGCAGCCGCTGCGCCGCGCAACCTCCGCGACAAATTCAAGTTCGGGTATCGCCGAATCGCGATACTGCAGATAACTGGAAACGTTTTCGACGAGGATGCTGCGACCCAAAGCCGTTTGCACCTGATCGACGCGCGCCACCATCAGCGCGAGAGCTTCTTCGGTATAGGGCAAAGGCAAGAGATCATTGAAGTGCCGCCCGCCGTGCGCGCCCCAGCACAAATGCTCGGACACCAGCAGAGGTTCGACGCGCGCGACGAGGTTTCGCAATTTGGCGAGGTGCTGCTGGCGCAGGCCGTCAGCCGAGCCGAGCGACAGCCCCACGCCGTGCAGGCTCAACGGATAGTCGCGCCGCACATGGTCGAGCACGTGCAGATCAAAACCGCCCGCGCCGAAATAATTTTCGCTGTGCACTTCAAGCCAGCCTATGCGCGGCCGCTCGTCGAGGAACTGGCGGTAGTGGGCGGCGCGCAGGCCGATGCCCGCAAGGGAGCGCATGGAGTTGGGCTGGGACATGGATTCAAGTAGTCGGCTATTAGCACGCCGACCTTACGGCGCGCACGCTTATGCTACCAGTGTGCCAGAGCGTCCGTCGCGCAAAAACACGCCGGAGTTTGCAGTTACAATGTCCGCGATGGATTACCTGATATGGATCAAGGTGGTGATACTCGGCGTGGTCGAAGGGCTCACCGAGTTTCTGCCGGTATCGAGCACCGGCCACTTGATCATCGCCGGCCAGTTGCTCGGCTTCAACGACGAAAAGGGCCAGATTTTCCTGATTGTGATTCAGACCGGCGCGATGCTGGCGATCGTGTGGGAATATCGCGTCAAATTCGCCGCGCTTCTTATGGGCATCACGCGCGATCGCAAGGCGCAGCAGTTCGCTGTCAATCTTGCCGTTGCGTTTCTGCCGGCCGCGGTGCTCGGCCTGACGTTCGGCAAATACATCAAGGCGGCGCTGTTTAAACCGGTGCCGGTTGCGATCGCGTTCATCGTCGGCGGCATCATTATCCTGTGGGCGGAGCGGCGCGCTCACGCCATCTCGGTGCAGTCGGTCGACGACATGACCTGGAAGGACGCTTTGAAAGTCGGATGCGCGCAGGCGTTCGCATTGATCCCCGGCACCTCGCGTTCCGGTGCAACCATCATCGGCGGGCTCTTGTTCGGACTGTCGCGGCGCGCCGCCACCGAGTTTTCTTTTTTCCTCGCGGTGCCGACGTTGATCGCTGCCGGGGCCTACGATCTGTTCAAGCACCGCGCACTATTTGACGTCGGCGATATCGGCGTATTCGCGGTCGGCATGGCGGTTTCGTTCGGCGCCGCCTTTCTATGCGTGCGCTGGTTGTTGCGCTATATCGCGAACCACGATTTCACGCCTTTTGCGTGGTACCGCATTGCGTTTGGTGCCGCGGTATTGCTTACTTCTTACTACGGCGTGGTGAGTTGGGAAGCATAAATCGGCAATGGGTAATGAGCGTGGTCGGCAATGGGTCATGGGTAATGAGCAATGGGTAAAAGGCGGTGAGGATTTCATCACCCATCACCCTTTCCCCATCACCATCTCAGCTCTGCACCCACGGCATGCCGCGGGCGCGCCAGCCGCCGGCGGAATTGCGATGCCCCGCCGCGTCGCGGTCGCCTTCGAAACCCTCGAGTATGTTGTAAGCGTCGCGATAGCCTGCCTGCGTTGCGGCCGTGGCCGTTTCGTGCGAGCGCCCGCCGCTGCGGCACAGGAACATCACGGTCGCATCCTGCGGCACCGCTTGCACGAGTTGCGCGAGGAACTGCGGATTTGGCAGCATGCCTGGATAGCTTTTCCACTCGATCTCGACGCTGCCGGGAACGCGCCCGACGAAATCGAGCTCGGCACGGCTGCGCACGTCGACGAGTTTTGCGCCAGGTTGTTGTTGGAGCACCGCCTGCGCTTCGGCCGGCAACAGTGCGCCTTCGTAGGGCAGGCCTTTTTCACGCGCCCTGGCGCGTGCAGTCTGCAGAATTTCATCGATTCCGGCCATGTTGGGACCCCAAAAAACGGTTTAAAAGCAAAATTTTACTCCAAGGCTGGCGCGGCGCAATTCGCACTGATAAAGTGCAAAAAATCGCTATTTGCACGATATTGGTGCAAATGCGGTTCGCGCGCCACTAAAATTGAGTTGTGGCACAATGTTTTCCCCGGTTTGAGGCTTGGCATATTTCGTGCTGAATTGAGCATCCCGGAATCCTCCGTTTTCGATAAACACGCTTAAGTTAGGGAGAACACAATGGCGGTAGCCGATGTAATGAAGATGGTCAAAGACAACGAAGTCAAGTTTGTCGATTTCAGGTTTACGGACACGCGTGGCAAAGAGCAGCACGTGTCGGTCCCCGTCAAGGCGTTCAACGAAGAGAAATTCACCGAAGGCCATGCCTTTGACGGCTCGTCGATCGCCGGCTGGAAAGGCATCGAAGCCTCCGACATGCTGCTGATGCCGGACCCCGATTCGGCGCGCATGGATCCGTTTACTGACGAGCCGGTGCTCAATATTTCGTGCGACGTGGTCGAACCGTCGGACGGCAAAGGCTACGACCGCGATCCGCGCTCGATCGCCAAGCGCGGCGAAGCTTATCTCAAGTCCACCGGCCTCGGCGACACCGCGTACTTCGGTCCGGAACCCGAATTTTTCATTTTTGATTCGGTCACCTGGAACGTCGACATGTCGGGTTGCGGAGTCAAGATCAAGTCGGAAGAAGCGCCGTGGACTTCGGGTGAAGAACTCGAAGGCGGCAACATGGGTCACCGTCCGCCGGTCAAAGGCGGTTATTTCCCGGTGCCGCCGGTCGATACGCTGATGGATATCCGCAACGCGATGTGCATCGCGCTCGAAGCGCAAGGCGTCGAAGTTGAAGTGCATCACCACGAAGTGGCGGCGCCCGGCCAGTGCGAAATCGGCACCAAGTTCGAAAAACTGGTGAAGCGCGCCGACTGGAACCAGATCCTCAAATACACGGTGCAGATGGTGGCATCGTCGTACGGCAAGACCGCCACCTTCATGCCGAAGCCGGTGGTCGGCGACAACGGTTCGGGCATGCACGTGCACCAGTCGATCTGGAAAGGCGGGCAAAACCTGTTTGCCGGCAACGGCTATGCCGGCCTGTCCGAATTCGCTTTGTTTTATATCGGCGGCATCATCAAGCATGCCAAGGCGCTCAACGCCATCACCAACCCCGGCACCAATTCATACAAGCGGCTGGTGCCCGGATTCGAGGCGCCGATCAACCTCGCTTACTCGGCGAAAAACCGCTCCGCTTCGTGCCGCATTCCGTATGTGTCCAATCCGAAAGGACGCCGCGTCGAAATTCGTTTTCCGGACCCGACTGCCAATCCGTACCTCGCGTTTACCGCGATGATGATGGCGGGTCTCGATGGCGTGCAGAACAAGATCCATCCCGGCGATCCGATCGACAAGAACCTCTACGATCTGCCGCCGTCGCAGGCGAAAAAAGTGCCCAACGTGTGTTCGTCGCTCGACATGGCGCTCGAACATCTCGACAAAGACCGCGGGTTCCTCACGGCGGGCGGGGTATTTTCGGATGACATGCTGGACGCCTATATCGCGCTCAAGATGGAAGAAGTCACGCGCTTCCGCATGACCACGCACCCGGTCGAGTTCGACATGTATTACAGCCTGTAAACGGCTGCAGCCGCATCGACACAACAGGGCGGTTATCCCGCCCTGTTGCATTTTCAGGTTCCGCGTACAGACGCGTCGCATTGTTAGTTTTTATTATCTGACATAGACTTAGCGCAACCATTGGGTTTTGTGGAGTCAACCGCACCCGATATCGCCCGTTGCTGTAAGGGGCTACCCGAGGATTGCTATGAGAATATGGTTTTTACTGTTGTGCATGTTTGCAGCGCCGGCCGTCCATGCCGAGATGTGGAAGTGCACGGATACCGACGGCAATACCCGCTACACCAACGTGAAGGGGGATGCCAAAGGCTGCAAGGGTTTGAACCTGGAACCGATGAACACGTCGCAGCCGCCGGCCCGCGCGCAACCGCAGCAAAAACCCGCCAACTTTCCGAGCGTCGACAACGATACGCAGCGCAGCCGCGACGCCGGCCGCCGCAAGATCCTCGAGCAGGAACTTGCGCAGGAACAGGGGCAACTGGATACCGCAAAGAAACAGCTCACCGAGCAAAAAAACACGCGCCTCGGCACCGAAAAGAACTTTGCGCGGCTTGAAGAACGGTTAAAGCCGTTCGAAGACAAGGTCAAGCTGCACGAAAACAACGTCGAGAGTCTGCGTAAAGAAATCGCCAACATCAAATAGCCGGGCGTTTTTTCACGCCTGGCCGCATGCAATTGCACCGCTTCAGGTTTCCTGTTGCCGCAGCCACGGGACCGATAACTGGTCCGGTTCTTGCTCTTCTCATTCTTGACATCTAAACATGGCGGTTGCCGCATTAGCAGGGCTCGATCTTCTCGCAACGGCGATTGTCATCGTCGATCGCGAGCTCGTCGTGCGCTTCGCCAATCCCGCCGCGGAAAACTTATTCGAGCTGAGCAGCAAGAGTCTTATGGGCAATATGATTACAGAGGTATTCGAACACGACCGCGTGCTGGGCGCGGCTATCGACTATGCGCGCCTGAACCACTGCAGCTATACCGAACACGATCTGAAAATCGGCGTGGTCGGACACGCCAAGCTGCATTTGAGTTGCACCCTGTCGCCGGTGGAAATCGAAGGCTGGGTCGCCGGCTGGCATGGACTGCTGCTCGAGTTCCGGCATATTGATCAGCAGATCAAGATCGCACGCGAGGAACGCCTGCACGACCAGAGCCAGGCCAACCGCGAGTTGATCCGCAATCTCGCGCATGAAATCAAGAACCCGCTGGGTGGCATACGGGGTGCGGCACAACTGCTCGACCACGAGCTCGAGCGCCCGGGCCTGCACGAATACACGCAGGTCATCATGAAGGAGGCCGACCGCCTGCAGTCGCTGATGGACCGCCTGCTGACGCCGCACCGCCTGCCGCAGCCGGCGCCGCTGAATATTCACGAAGTGCTGGAGCGCGTGCGCAGCCTGATCCTGGCCGAATATCCGCACGGCATCACGATTCGCCGCGACTACGACACGAGCGTGCCGCTGTTGCAGGGTGACAAGGAACAGATGATCCAGATCGTGCTCAATATCGCGCGCAATGCGGCACAGGCCATGAAAGGCAACGGCCAGTTGAAATTGAGAACGCGCATCGCGCGGCAGGTCACGCTGGCGAGAAAACGACACCGGCATGCGCTGGAAGTGCAAATCAACGATACCGGACCCGGCATCCCGGAAAACATGCGCGAAAAGATTTTTTATCCGTTGGTGTCGGGCCGCGAGGGCGGCACCGGTCTGGGGCTCACGCTGGCGCAGAATTTTGTGACGCAGCATGGCGGCACCATCACGTTCGACAGTCAGCCCGGCAACACTACGTTTACGCTGCTGCTGCCGACCAATAACAGCGAGAATGGCAAATCATGAAACCGGTGTGGATAATTGACGACGATCGCTCGATACGCTGGGTCTTCGAGAAGGCGCTGACGCGCGAGAACATTGCGTTCAAGACGTTCTCGTCTGCCGACGAGGCGCTCGGCGCTCTGGGCAGCGAAACCCCGCAACTAGTGGTCAGCGATATCCGCATGCCCGGCGAATCGGGCCTCGAGTTGCTGCAGCAGGCCAAGCAGCGCTATCCGCATATGCCGGTCATCATCATGACCGCGTATTCGGATCTCGAAAGCGCGGTCGCCGCATTTCAGGGCGGCGCTTACGAATACCTGCCCAAACCTTTCGACGTCGATCATGCGGTCGAGCTTATCCGGCGCGCCATGGAAGAAAGTACGCGCCAGGACGACGTGGTCGAAGTCGCCGGAGCCGAGCCGGAGATACTTGGCCAGGCGCCGGCAATGCAGGAGGTGTTCCGCGCGATCGGCCGGCTCTCGCAGTCTCACGCCACCGTGCTCATAACCGGCGAATCAGGCACCGGCAAGGAACTGGTGGCAAGCGCGCTGCATCGCCACAGCCCGCGCGCTGTCAAACCATTCATCGCAATCAACACCGCCGCCATTCCCAAAGATTTGCTCGAGTCCGAATTGTTCGGCCACGAGCGCGGCGCGTTTACCGGCGCGCAGACCATGCGGCGCGGGCGCTTCGAGCAGGCCGACGGCGGGACTTTGTTTCTGGATGAAATCGGCGACATGCCGGCCGATCTGCAGACGCGTTTGCTGCGGGTGTTGTCGGACGGTCAGTTCTATCGCGTCGGCGGGCATCAGCCGATCAAGGCGAACGTGCGCGTGATCGCGGCCACCCACCAAGACCTGGAAGTGCGCGTCAAACAGGGTTTGTTTCGCGAAGACCTGTTTCACCGGCTGAATGTCATCCGCTTGCGTCTGCCGCCGCTCCGGGAGCGGCGCGAAGACATTCCGCTGCTGGCCAAGCATTTTCTCGCGAAAAGCGCGCGCGAACTCGGCGTCGAAGCCAAGCGCCTGACGGATGCGGCACTCAAATTCTTAAGCGCGCAGGATTTTCCGGGCAACGTGCGCCAGATCGAGAACCTGTGCCACTGGCTGACGGTGATGGCGCCGGGTGTGAGCGTCGACGTCAACGACCTGCCGTCCGAATTGCGGCTGGAGGCGGGCGCCGCAGTCGGCGAAAACTGGATTACGGCGCTGGAACGCGAAGTGGCGAATGCGCTCAATCGCGGCGAGTCTTCTTTGATGGATGTGCTCGGTCCGCAATTCGAAAAAGCGCTGATTACACGGGCGCTCGCCCACACCGGCGGCCGGCGCATCGAAGCCTCGCATTTGCTGGGATTGGGCCGCAATACGCTGACGCGCAAGATCCAGGAACTCGGGCTCGACGCCGGCAAGAACGGCGAAGAGTGAGTCTGGGTTACTGCTGATAAATCGTTAGGAACGTCTGCCGGCAATTAAGCCGGCAGGTGCCTGTTCAATCGCTTGCGAAATCGGCGGTGACCGGCGCGTGATCGGAAGGCCGCTCGTTTTTGCGCGGCTCGATATCGATCACGCAGGCGCGGCAGCCGGCCGCCAGGCGGCGGCTCAGCAGCACGTGATCGATGCGCAAACCCATCTTGCGCCTGAATGCATTCATGCGGTAATCCCACCACGTGTACGATTGCGGCGGCTGCTCGGTGAGGCGAAAACTGTCTTCGAGTCCGCCGGCGAGCAGTTGCTGAAACGCCGCGCGTTCCGGCGCGCTGCACAGTACCTGCCCTTCCCATGCCTTGGGGTCGTGTACATCGCGGTCATCGGGCGCGATGTTGAAATCGCCGACCACGACGAGCCGGTCGTTGGCGGCGAGTTCTCCCGCCAGCCAGCGCTGGGTGTGCTGCAACCATTCGAGCTTGTAACGATATTTGTCCGAGTCAATGCTCTGGCCGTTGGGCACATACAGACAAACGACGCGCACGCCGGCGACGGTTGCCGCCAGCACGCGTTTTTGCGGATCGTCGAAACCGGGCAGCGCAGCCTGCGCGCCGGTTGCGGGCTCTTTGCTCAGGATAGCCACGCCGTTGTAGGTTTTCTGGCCGCTGAACAGCACGTGGTAACCGGCGGCGCGGATGTCTTCCGCCGGAAACTTCGCGTCTTCGAGCTTGGTTTCCTGCAGGCACAGCACGTCGGGTTGTTGCGTTTCCAGCCACGCGAGGACCTGCGGCAGCCGAACCTTGAGCGAATTAACGTTCCAGGTTGCAACCCGCATTATTTGGCGGGGGCGGGCGCAGCCGCGGCGGGTTCCGCCGGCTTGGCGGCGGGTTTGGCGCCGGGCTTGGCGCCGGGAAGCACCGTGCTCGGGTAGCCGGCCTGGTCGAGCGCCCCGTCCCATTCAGACGCCAGATAGCCTTTGACCAGTTTGAGTTGGCCGACCTGCAGCATGGGCACTTCCAGGGTGCCGCCGGTCATTTTCTTGAATTCCTCGAACTCCTGGGGCGAGGCCGGCTTGGAAGGATTTCTTTCGGTATACGGCACGCCGCGCTTTACGAGATGCGCCTTGGCCAGCTTGCACGGTTCGCCGCACTCTGCGGTGGAGTAGAAGGTGAGCGGGAAGTTCTTGGTCGCGAGTTGCACGCTGTACGGCGTGTCGCTGGTCTGCGCCTCCGCCGCGCTCGCATTGCCGCCGAGTTTTTTCTGCTCGACTTTCTTGACGTTGGCGGGCGGCGGGTAAGGCGTGTAATTGACGGTGCCTTTTTCGTCAACCCAGCGGTACATTTCCGCGCCGTGCGCGAGTACCGCAAATCCCATCAAGGTCAGCAATGTCCAGATTTTCATGACTTAATTTCTCCGGTTCACGGCGTTCGCCGCTTTTATAGCATAACGTCCGCCGTGCGGGTAGGGAGTACGTCAGGCACCCGCCGCAGCGGTCATTCCACTGCCTCAGTTGAGCAAGTCGCAATTTAACATTGGCCGGTTCGGCAGCCGCGGCAGTTCGCGTTGCTCGCATCCCCGGACGCTAAAGCGCCGGGGCCCCTGCTCGGTCGCTCATGCCGCTATGTCTTAACAATGCGTCGATACTGGGTGCGCGGCCGCGGAACGCGACAAACGATTCGAGCGCGGGGCGGCTGCCGCCGACCGCGAGTATCTCGTCGCGAAAGCGCAGGCCGATCTCGGGATTCAGCACGCCGCGTTCTTCGAACAGGCTGTAGACGTCGGCCGACAGCACTTCCGCCCACTTGTAGCTGTAATAGCCGGCTGCATAACCGCCGGAAAAAATATGCGAAAAGCTCTGCGGGAAACGATTGAACGCGGGCGGCACGAGCACGGCCACCTGCCGGCGGATGTCGTCGAGCAGCGCCTGCGCGTTGCCGTCAGGCGCAAAGTCGTAGTGCAAATGAAAGTCGAACAGCGCGAATTCGACCTGGCGCAGCGTCTGCATGCCGCTCTGGAAATTCTTCGCCGCCAGCATTTTGTCGAACAGCGCGCGTGGTAGCGAGGCGCCGCTGTCCACGTGGTGCGTCAGCGGCTTCAACGCATCCCACTCCCAGCAGAAATTCTCCATGAACTGGCTCGGCAGTTCGACCGCGTCCCATTCCACGCCGTTGATGCCGGAGACCCCGAGTTCTTCGACGCGCGTCAGCAGATGGTGCAGGCCGTGGCCGAATTCGTGGAACAGCGTGATCACTTCGTCGTGCGTGAACAGCGCCGGCTTTTTCTTGTCGTCGACTTCGCCGACCGGTGCGGCAAAGTTGCAATTGAGATAGGCAACCGGGGTCTGGATGCCGCTGCCGGCGCGCCGCCGCGTGATCGCATCGTCCATCCATGCGCCGCCGCGCTTCGACGGCCGCGCATAGAGGTCGAGGTAAAACTGCCCAACCAGGTTCTGCGCGCGGTCGCGGATGCTGAAAAAGCGCACGTCGGGATGCCACGTCGGTGCAGTGTCGGGCTGTATGGAAACGCCATAGAGCGTCTCGACCACGCGGAACATGCCGGGCAGCACCGTCGTTTCGGGAAAGTATTGCTTTACTTCCTGGTCCGAAAAATCGTAGCGCGCGATGCGCAATTTCTCCGACACGTAGCCGATGTCCCACGCCTGCAGGTCGGTGAGCTTCAGTTCGTCGCGCGCGAATTGCTTTAATTCCGCGAGGTCACGCTCGGCAAACGGCTTCGCGCTGGCCGCCAGGTCGGCGAGAAACTTCAATACCTGCTGCGGTGATTCAGCCATCTTGGGC
>JAIOOZ010000130.1 GCA_021414185.1 Betaproteobacteria bacterium | reverse complement strand
GAACTTGCCGTACGGGCGGGATTACGCCGCGAAAAGATCAATCGCCTTGAAAGCAAGGGAGAAGATATCGGGATAGATGAATTGTGCCGGCTGTTCGATGCAGTCGGCCTGGAGCTTCGTGTTGCCAAAAAAGGCGCGGCTGGTTCGCCTGCAGTCCCGCATATTGCGTCACACGCTCATGCTGATTCTCAATCATTGCATCCAGAGCATCGCCTGGTGCCGGAAGAATTTCATAAAGCGGCTTTCATTGATGGTTCGAAGGTCAAGATCCTGAACTGGGGCAAAGTCCCCAAGTGAGACTTAGACCCGAAGATGCCGCTGTATTGATCGCGCAAACCCGGTCTGACAGTACGGTCCTTATTGGCGGGCAGGCAGTTGCATTCTGGATCCGGCATTTCAATATCCAGTCGCGGATTCCCGCGCTGACGAGAGACATTGACTACCTGGGCACGAAGGCGGAGGCAAAGCGTGCAGCGGCCCGCCTGACGTTTCCGCACGTGCTGAAAATAGCCACTTTCGACGATGCAACACCCAATTCAGCCCTGTTGCTGGTTGAAATGAAGGGCTATCCCGAGCCCATTCTCATTGACTACCTGGCGAGCATCATCGGGCTCACGTCCAGGGACATAACCAGCTCTGCGGTCACGATCGGGTTTGAACAGGAATCTCTTCTCATTCTGCATCCCCTCCATCTGTTGCAATCCAAAATATGGAACTTGTACCATCTTGCAGCGAAGCGGACCCCTGAGGGTATTGAACAGGCCCGGCTGTCAATCGAGATCGCGGGTGCTTTTATTGAACAGGCTGAAATGGAGCAGAGAGAACTTCTAAAGGCAATCGAAGCAATCGGTAAATTTGCCGCCACTACGCCGGCCCGTTATGTACGGGAGAATTTTGGATTGGATTGCCTGAAAGCCATTCCATCCTCGGTTTTTAAAGTGGGCGCTCTTCCGCCTGCCTTTCATGAAAAGCGCTGGCCGCAACTTCTTGCAGCCGTTAATTAACTTTGCAATACAGGCTCAGCCAGGATTGTTCCGGGTAATTTTGAGAAGAACACAATGAGAGCACGCACATGGCTCGCGGCATCAGCGCTGGCGGCTTTTCTGATCGCGCCGGCGCAGGCGGCCGACATGGGCACGCAGCCGGTCAACATGCCGGCCGATTGGTACTCGTGCAAGCAAACCGTCACCAACGATTGCGAAAGCATAGCGGCGGTGGTCGTGGATATGGATTCCCGCGATGTGCCGCTGTTCACCAAGCTGACTTCTCTCGCGTTCAACACGGCCAAGGGATCTCGGGCGCAGTTGATCGAGGCCCTGGGCTACCCGCCGCAATACGACCGCAGGTTCCCCACGGGCGTGCGCCAATATTTGTGGCAGCAGTCCTATCCCGGGGGTGACGTCGAAGCGGGAGTCACCATACTCACGTTCGAAGACCGCATCATCTCGATTGGCCTGCTGCGCTTCAGCCGCTACAACCTGTTGTGGTCGCCCAAACATCCGTCGCCGCCGCTGGCGACGCTCGAAGAAAGTACCGAACGCCGGAGCCAGGTCAACCTGAAGCGCATCAGGCCACCCGGCACGAACGCGGCCGACGCGGTGCGCATCGGCTTCGCCGGCACGCTGTCGCCCGCGCCGGTTGCATTCATCGGCACCGATCTCGAGCGCGGCGTGCGCATGGCCGTCGAGGAAATCAACGCGCGCGGCGGCGTGCAGATCGGCAACCGGCGGCGGCCGCTGGAGCTGCTGATAGCCGACGACAAGCGCGACCCGGCAGAGGCGCGCCGCGTTGCGGAGGCGATGAACACTGCCGGCGCCGTCGCGGTCATCGGCCATTCGTTTTCTGTGCCCGGGATTCCCGCCGCCACGGTGTACGCGAAAAACAACCTTGCGCTCGTCCAACCCGTGATCAGCAACCCCTTGCTTTACGGACCAGACGCGCGGCAGAGCTTCCGCGTGATTGCGACCGACGACCGCGTGGTCGACGCGCTGTTCCAGTACGTGTCCAAGGATCTCATGGCGAAATCCGTTGCTATCGTGTATGAGAAAAGCATGTACGGTGAACGTTACGCACGCAGCTTCAGTTCGCGCACCGTGAATGCGTTGATCAATACCGTTTCGTATGACGCCGTTCCGTCCAGGCCCGCGTCGCTCGCGGCCCTCGTCAAATCGATAGCCGAGAAGCAACCCGACGCCGTGTTCTATGCCGGTGCGGAACAGGCAGGCGGCAAGCTGCTGGCCGAGCTCGCGCAGGCGGGCCTCAGCATACCGGTGGTCGGCATCGAGGGTGTTTGCGCGACGCATATTGCCGCGCTGGCAGGGAATGGCATCCGCCTTCTTACTTGCGGCCTGCCGGGAGAGTGGCTGGAAAACCTGCCGCTTGGCTGGCGCTACGCAGGACGGTTCTCGCGCCGCTTCGACGGGCAAAACACCACGTTCTCTATGTACGCGTACGACGCGGTGCAGGTGATCGTCGCGGCCATCGAGCGTGCCAGCTCGCTCGACAAGACCGCCATCATCGAA
>JAIOOZ010000174.1 GCA_021414185.1 Betaproteobacteria bacterium | reverse complement strand
CACACCAACTTCGCTCCCGCCGGCGCGGCTTCGACCGCCCAAACGGGTGGCGCGCTGGCTGGTGTCAACACTGTCTACACCGGCAGCGACAGCGCATTCCAGCTCGGCGGCACCTACCAAATCGGTCCGGTCAAAGCCGGCTTGGTCTACACGAACCAAACGTATGACATGGGCGTGCAGACCGCGATTGGCACCGACGCGAAAGTGTCGGCGTGGAACATCGCCGGTGAGTGGGCGATCGTCGGACCGCATGCTCTGCGCGGCGGTTACACCAAAGCCAACAACACCCGCGGTAACTTCTGCCAAGCCGGCCAATTCGCGGCAGGCTCGCAATGTATCGTCGGCAACCGCGTTTACAACGGCGGCGGCGGCGGCACGGGTGGCACGATCTGGCAAGTTCAGTATGTCTACAATGCTTCGAAGCGCACCGAAATGACGGCGGGCTACGTGAGACTGCAGAACGATGCCAACGCGCGTTACAGCCTGGGTGGCTTGACTGCCCCGCAAGCTGGCTCGAATCAGGACGCGTTCGCAATCAGCATCAAGAACACGTTCTAATCAGTCGTAACAGCAATATGAAAACGGGCGCTTCGGCGCCCGTTTTTTTTCGTCCTCAACCGCCTAAACCTCTAAACCAATGCAACCGCCGATGAATTCTTTTTAATACCCCCTTGAGGGGTACGCAGATGAACGCCGATTAGCTCTTGATGAGATAACCGAGAAAATCATCGGTTGTGCACAGCAGGTAAGCAATGTGCTCGGCTGCGGGTTCCTCGAAAAGGTGTATGAGAACGCACTCGTTCTGGAATTGCGGAAAGCGGGGTTGGACGCGCGGCAACAGCATGACGCCGCGGTTTATTACGATGCTCAGCTAGTAGGCCAATACACGGTAGATCTGTTAGTGGAGAACAGCGTCATCGTGGAGCTCAAAGCAGTCGCGGGGCTGGATGAGGTTCATCGTGCCCAGTGCCTGAATTACCTCAAGGCAACGGGATT
This sequence comes from Betaproteobacteria bacterium, assembly GCA_021414185.1. Lineage (GTDB taxonomy): Bacteria > Pseudomonadota > Gammaproteobacteria > Burkholderiales > SG8-41 > PALSA-1004. The sequence continues at coordinate 3,998 of JAIOOZ010000174.1, read as the reverse complement.
AAACGTTTGTCTGCTCATCAATTTCGGTAAGCCACGACTTGAAGTCAAGCGTATCGTCTCGAACTTCTGATCGGCGTTCATCGGCGTTCATCGGCGGTTCCATGGGTTAGTGGGGGAGCGCCAGCGATATCGTGGTAAAGATTCTCAAGGTCGCGCGTGAAGGCCAGGGAGTCGAACAATGGCGTGGCAAGCTTGTTGGCCTGGAGCTTGGCGCGTAGCGCATCCCGGAACGGCTGGTCGGTAGCAATGCGCAACGCCAGCCGTTCGTAATCCGCGAGCGAATAGGTCACCAGTTCCGGCAGGCCGCATGCGCTCAGGATGCTGCCGGAGACGCGTGCGGCGAATGTCTCGCCGCACAGTCCGACCAGCAGGCAACCCGCCCACAGCGCGTCGCACGCGGTGGTGTGCGACGTATAGGGAAACGTGTCGAGCGCCAGGTCGGCGGCGCGATAGCGTGCAAGGTGCTGCGTCAGGCCCGGAACGCGCGGCGCGAAGCGTAAACGTTCGGGCGCGATGCCGTGGGCTTGTGCGGCGCGGGTCAGATTTGCGGTGGCCTGGCGGTTATCGTCCGGCAGCCACAGCACGCTGTGCGGCGCCTGCTGCAGCAGGCGCATCCAGCAGGCGTAAATTTCCGGCGTGAACTTGTACGCCTGATTGAAGCAGCAGAATACGAACGCGTCATCGGGCAGCCCGTACTCGGCGCGGGTGAGGGGCAGAGCAACTTTGCGCTGGCGGTCGTTGGGCAGATAGCAATGCGGCATCCGCAGCACGCGTTCCGAATATGCGTGCTCATGTGCCGGTGGCACGACGAACCCGTCGGTTATCAGGTAGTCGATGAAGTCGGCGCCCATCGAGCCCGGATAACCTATCCAGCTGATTTGCACGGCACATGGCCGGCGCGCCAGCACACCTGTGCGTGCTCCCCTGATATACCCGTTCAGATCGATCAGCATGTCGAGCCTGTCGTCGCGGATGCGGGCGGCGGCGATGTCGTCAGTCTCGCCGGCGATGTCGGTGAAATGCTCGCAGGCGTTGCGCAGACGCGCGCGCATCGGGCTGCCATCTTCCGGGCCATAGGAATAAGCAAAAATCTCGCAGCGCGCGCGGTCGTGCTGCTCCAGGACTTCCGCCAGCAAATAGCTGATGGCGTGCTCGCCCAGGCTCGACGACAGGTAGCCGATGCGTAAACGGTCGTGCTGCCGCGGGTTTTCCCTGTGTTGTCCGGGTTCGGCAATCGTGAAGTGCGTGGAAGACCAGCGGCGCGCATGCGCGAGTTGCTGCACTGCGGTCGTCGGTTCGCACAGCAGCGAGAACGGGGTGCCGAGTTCCACGTCCTGTTCCAGCAGCGGCACTATCTTTTGCCACGCCGTTTGCCATTTTTCCCATTCGCACAAGTGGCGCAATTGAAATGCCAGCGCGCCGAGCAGGCTGCTGGAGCCTGTGCGTGCATATCCCGTTTCGAGTATCGCGATTGCGTTGTCGTGCGCGCCGCGCGAGGCGTAGACGTCTGCAAGCACGCTATATGGCCCCACTGCGGCGGGATCGAGCGCGCTCGCGCGCTGCGCGGCGGATTCGGCTTCCTGCAAATGCCCCGTGCGTCCCGGCTGCGACCCCAGCGCGAGACAGACCGAGGCGAGTCCTTCGTGGGCCTCGGTCAGGTCCGGCGCGATACGCAGGGTGGCCAGGTACTGTTCGCGCGCTTCCTCAGGCTTGCCCTGCAGGGCAAGCGCGCGCGCCAGATTGTTGCCCGCCTGCGCCAGCTGCGGATTGCTGCCGAGCGCATGCCGGAAGCAGGCAATCGCTTCTTCCAGGCGCTGCTGCTTTTCATGCACGATACCGAGGTTGACCGCGGCATCGGCGTAGTGCGGAAATTGCGTCAGCACGCGCTCGAACCACTGGCGCGCGGCATCAAGCTGGTTCTGATTGAGGTTCATCACACCGAGATTGAACATGGCATCGACGTGGTCCGGCGACAGGCGCAATGCAGTTTCGAAATGCTGGCATGCGCGCGCTGCGTCACCCATCTGGTCCGCGGCCTGCCCCAGATTCATGTGGATATCGGCGTTGTGCGGTTCGAGGTCGAGCGCGCGCTGGAGTTCGCGCACGGCTTCAGGGTGCCGACCCTGATTCAATATCGCTGCCCCCAGCCGCATGTAAACCGAAGCCGGCGCGCCGGGAATCTGCGTGGCGCTGCGCAACGTGCGTTCTGCCGCGCTGAGCTCGCCCAGCATCAGATGCGCGAGACCGAGATTCTCGAGAGCGGCGCCGTGCAGCGGCTGGGCAGCCACGGCCTGTTGCAGGGGCGGCACCGCTTCGCGCGCATGGCCGGTCATGAGATACGTAATGCCGACCAGGGTCAATGCATCGGCATTGCGCGGCTCTTGTGCCAGCACTTCCTGACACAGGGAACGCGCGCCGGCGGCGTCTCCCCGTTGCAGGCATTCCTGCGCCTGACTGAGTTTGCCCGCGAACAAGGAAGACATTAAATCGGTTTGCCGGCCAAACCGCTATACAACTGCTCGAGATCGCGGGTAAAAGCGCGGGAGTCGAACAACGGGGCCACAAGCTTGTTGGCTTGCAGTTTGGCGCGCAGCGCATCCCGGAATGGTTGGTCGGTGGCAATGCGCAACGTCAGCTGCGCGTAATCCGCGAGCGAATAAGTCACCAGTTCCGGCAGGCCGCACGCGCTCAGTATGCTGCCGGAGACACGCGAGGCAAAAGTCTCGCCGCACAAGCCGACGAGCAAGCAGTCTCCCCACAAGGCATCGCTTGCGGTGGTGTGCGAAGTGTAGGGAAACGTGTCGAGTGCCAGGTCGGCGGCGCGGTAGCGCGCGAGGTGCTGCGCGAGCGGCAATTTGGGGGCGAAGACGAGCCGCTCGCTGGCAACGCCGAGCGTCTGCGCCTCGCGGACGAGGTTGGCCGAGGCCCACTGATTGTCGTCGAGCAGCCACAGCACGCTGCCGGGGACTTCGCGCAGCAGGTTCATCCAGACCGCGAAGATTTCGGGGGTGATCTTGTAGGCTTGATTGAAGCAGCAGCACACGAAAGCATCATCAGGCAGTCCGTATTCGGCGCGCGCGAGCGGCGCGGCGACCGTGCGCTGGCGGTCGTTGGGCTGGTAACAATGCGGCATACGCAGCACGCGCTCGGCATAAAACTCTTCGTATTCCGGCGGGATGACGAACGGATCGGCGATCAGGTAATCGATGAATTCCGCGCCCATGGTGCCGGGGTAGCCTATCCAGGTGACCTGCACCGGACACGGGCGGCGCGCCAGCAACGAGCCGCGCGCGCCCATGGTGTGGCCTTTGAGATCGATGAGAATGTCGAGTTGGTCGGCATGTATGCGCCGCGCGGCGATATCGTCGGGGTCCCGCGCGATATCGACGAAATGCTCGCAGGCGTTGCGCAACCGCGTGCGCATCGGGCTGTGATCGTCAGGCCCGTACGCATAGGCGAAGATCTCGAAGCGTTCGCGGTCGTGCAGTTCGAGCACTTCGGCGAGCAGATAAGCGGTCGCGTGCTCGTAATAATCGGATGACAGATAGCCGATACGCAGCCGCGCGTGCTTGCCCGATGTGGCCGCGCGATCATCAGGCAGGGGATTAAGCGCGCTAAATTGCGCCGCCGACCAGCGGCGCGCATGCGCGAGTTGTTGCGCGGCGGTCGTCGGCTCGCATAACAGGGAAAACGGGCTGACCTGCGTCGTCGCCTGGTCCAGCGCGGCTGTCAGACGTTGCCATGCCGTGCGCCATTTTTCCCATGCGCAGAGCCGCCTCAGTCCGAACGTGAGCGTTCCCAACAGGCTGTCCGCACCGGTGCGTTCAAATCCGGTTTCCAGCGTCGCCACCGCGCGGTCCAGTTCGCCGCGCACCGAATGTATTTCGGCCAGCACCCCGTACGGTCCCGCCGCGGCAGGGTCGAGTTCCGTTGCGCGGCGCGCCGCTATTTCTGCTTCCGCCAGTTCGCCGACCTGGAACAAGGCTTCTGCCAGCGCA
>JAIOOZ010000173.1 GCA_021414185.1 Betaproteobacteria bacterium | reverse complement strand
GCTCGGCCGCGAAGCCGAAGGGCTCGATTTTTCGCCGTACCCCGGCGAGATCGGCAGGAAGATTTTCGAGAACGTTTCGAAAGAAGCGTGGAAGCAATGGCTCGAGCAGCAGAAGATGCTGGTCAATGAGAACCGCCTCAATCTCGCCGATAAAAAGGCACGCGATTATCTGGTGGAGCAGATGAACAAGCATTTCTTCGGCAGCGGTGCCGATGCGGCGCAAGGCTACGTGCCGCCGTCCGGCAAATAATTCGCGAGCGCAAGCTCACCGCCAAGGGCATCAAGCAGGCGGCGCGCATGGCAAAGTGGTTGCGCGCCCGCATCCCCGATACCGCGGTAATCCTCGCGAGTCCCGCCAAGCGCGCACAGCAGACGGCGCGCGCGCTGAGTCCCGCGTTCAAGACGGTGCCGGCCATCGGCACCTCCGCTTCAGCTGAAGACGTGCTGCTGGCGGCGGGCTGGCCCGGCGCAGAAGAAACCGTCGTGATAGTAGGGCATCAGCCGACCCTCGGCGAAACGGCGGCGCTTTTGCTGACTGGAGCGAAGGAACAGTGGAACGTGAAAAAAGGCGCGGTGATGTGGATTGCGCGCCGCGCCGGCGTCGAGCAGGCGCGTACCCATCTGCGCGCGGCCATTTCACCTGACTTGATTTAGCGCGTGCTGCTAGCGCGTTAGTTTTGTACTCCCGCTTTGACACGCATGCTTCTAGCGTGTCAGGGTTTGCACCCCTTTATCCGCTCCCAGCAGCAGCACGTCCGCGCCGCGCCGCGCGAATAATCCGCTGGCGACCACACCTGTAATCTGGTTGAGGGTGCTTTCCAGTTCGAGCGGTTTCATGATCTGCAGGTTGTGCACATCCAGGATCACGTTGCCGTTGTCGGTGGTAAAGCCAACGCGCAGCGCCGGCTGGCCGCCGAGCTTCACCAGTTCGCGCGCCACGTACGAGCGCGCCATGGGGATGACCTCGATCGGCAGCGGAAACCTGCCTAGGACATCGACCAGTTTTGACTGGTCGGCAATGCAGATAAATTTGCGCGCGACCGCCGCTACGATTTTCTCTCGCGTCAACGCGCCGCCGCCGCCCTTGATCATCGACAGGTGGCGGGTGATCTCGTCTGCGCCATCGACGTAGACGGGCAGATCGGAGACATTGTTGAGTTCGAGCACCTCGATGCCGAGTTTTTTCAGGCGCTGGGCGGATGCGTCGGAACTGGCTACCGCGCCGTCGATCTTGTGCTTGATCTTGCCCAGTTCGTCGATGAAGTAATTCGCCGTTGAACCGGTACCGACGCCGACTATGCAGCCGATCGGCACGTGCTCTATGGCCGCCCGCGCCACCGCCTGCTTGAGTTCATCCTGTGTCATGCAGCTATGGTAAATGGTGACCGGTAATTAGTAAATGGCAATGGAATAACGGACGCCGGCGGGCTCCGGCGAGGGTCACCGGGCCCATTTGGCCACCCCCCTTACCCCCGGGGTCTGGAAATTGGTAAAAAGGGCGGGTTCCTGCTACTCTTTACGCCCTTTTGCATTGCAGTCTACCCCATGAAAATCGATTATCTCGAGCGCATCCTGACCGCGCGCGTTTACGACGTGGCTATCGAAACGCCACTGGAGCGCGCGCCCAATCTGTCGGCGCGGCTCAACAATACCCTGCTGCTTAAGCGTGAAGACATGCAGCCGGTGTTCTCGTTCAAGCTGCGCGGCGCTTACAACAAGATGTCGCGCCTGCCGGCGGCGGCGCTGGCGCGCGGCGTGATCGCGGCGTCGGCGGGCAATCACGCGCAGGGCGTGGCGCTCGCCGCGCAGAAACTCAAATGCAATGCCACCATCGTCATGCCGGTCACGACGCCGCAGATCAAGGTGACGGCGGTGGCGGGGCGCGGCGCCAAAGTGGTTTTGCATGGCGACACCTATGACGAGGCCTATGCGCATTCGGTCAAGCTCGCGCGCAGCCAGCGGCTGACTTTCGTGCATCCCTACGACGATCCCGACGTGATCGCGGGGCAGGGCACGATAGCGATGGAAATCCTGCGCCAGACGCGGCGCGATATCGATGCCATCTTCGTCGCAATCGGCGGCGGCGGCCTGATCTCCGGCATCGCGTCCTATGTGAAGCGCCTGCGGCCCAATATAAAAATCATCGGCGTCGAGCCGTTCGATGCGGACGCCATGTACCGCTCGCTGAAGGCCGGCCGCCGCGTCAAACTCGATCATGTCGGTCTCTTTGCCGACGGCGTCGCGGTGCGGCAGGTCGGCGTGGAGCCTTTCCGTATCTGCCGCGAGCTGGTCGACGAGGTGATAAGAGTCGACACCGCCGCCATTTGCGCGGCGATCAAGGACGTATTCGAAGACACGCGCGCGGTGCTGGAGCCCGCCGGCGCGCTGGCGATTGCCGGTGCCAAAGCGTGGGTCGAGCGCAAAGGCGTGCGTGGCAAAACGCTGGTGGCCGTTGCCTGCGGAGCCAACATGAATTTTGACCGCCTGCGCTTTGTCGCCGAGGAAGCCGAACTGGGCGAAAAACGCGAGGCGGTGCTGGCGGTGACGATACCGGAGACCCCCGGCAGTTTTCGCAAATTCTGCACGCTGCTGGGGCCGCGCAGCGTCACTGAATTCAATTACCGTTACGGCGACGCGCGCAAGGCCCACGTCTTCGTCGGCGTGCAGGTGCATAACAGCGCCGAGACCGCACGCCTGGTGCGCGCATTGAAGCGCAACGGCCTACAGACGCTCGATTTCAGCGACAACGAAGTCGCCAAGTCGCACGTGCGCCACATGGTGGGCGGTCACGCCCCCGGCGCCAGGCACGAGATTCTCTACCGTTTCGAATTTCCCGAGCGGCCCGGCGCGCTGATGAAATTCTTGAACAGCATGCGCCACGGCTGGAACATCAGTCTCTTCCACTACCGCAACCACGGCGCCGATTACGGCCGCGTGCTGGTAGGCATGCAGGTGCCGCCGGGCGACAAGGCGGCATTCAGCGCCGATTACGGCCGCGTGCTGGTAGGCATGCAGGTGCCGCCGGGCGACAAGGCGGCATTCAAGGCGTTCCTGGCCAAACTTGGCTACCCGTATTCGGACGAAACCCGCAATCCGGCTTATCGCCTGTTCCTGGCCTAGCCAGCCGCGAACAAATACTAATTGACCAGATTGCCGTGGCGGTCGGCAACGTCGATAACCGCTTCCATGCCCGAGTTGAACTCCAGATAATCGGCCTCGATGCCGTCGGAAAATATGACTCCGAAGTCCGGCATTTTCGAAACCACGCGTAACGGATTGCTGCCGGCAACTTTGCCGAACACCAGGTTTGTTTGCGTAGTGCGGCTGGGAAACGGCTCGCGCACTGAAAAGTAAAGATAGTCGGCGTTCCAGGGAAAGCCCTGTTCGCGCAAGGCCGCAAGTTCGGGTGCGGCATGATGCGCTATGCCGCATGCACCGGTCAGCACGCTTCTGAACCAACCGGACGAGCCGAGGCCGGTGGAGATGATGATGCCGCTCGACGAATGCGATTCCATATTGTTGCCGCACGTGATCTGGTAACGCGCCGATACGTGGCTGCGCGCGCCGACGAAGAGATCGTTGACGGCGTGCAGCACCTGCCCGTCGCTAAGCCGTGCTCTCGCCATCGTAACGGCCCTGATGGGGCGCTTGCAGGCGAGGGCTTCGGGAACGATTTTCCCCAGGTCCTTGACCTGGAACGGCAGCAGTACCCCGTCCCAGCGCTTGGGGTCGGGATTCACGGCCACTACCTGTTGCGCGTGTAGATACTTGAGGGTGTTGGCCACCAAGCCGTCCTGGCCGAGCACCACCACCAGCATGTCCGCAGCAAAGATGAAATTCGACAGGAAGGCGCGGTCGAGTCGCTGCACCCGCCCAAACTGCGCCAGCGTCTCTTCCGCTTTGCGCACCGCAACCTGATACGCCTCGTGTTCGGCCTGGTAGTCGCTGAAATCCGCGCCCAGATGCTCTACGTAGAAGCGCGCCTGCTCAACCGTATTGAAGCGGACGACCAGATCTTCCAGCCGGCTGTGGCGCGTCACCAGGATGATCTTGTTTTGCAGCCGGTCCATGGTATCAGCCCTTCTTGACCATCAACTGCCGCAGCAGGTCGGGAGAGATGTTGAGCTCGCCGATTCTCTGCGCGTTGTCGGCGAGTCCCTGGAACGCGAGTGCAATCAGCACCGACGGATCAGACGTTCCCAGGGTGAGCGCTTGCAGCACCTTGGCGTCGACTCCGGCGACGGCCTTCATCGTTGCCTCTATGCCATAGGCGCGGGCAGCGGCCTCGCGCTTGGTGTTCTCCGTCGCCAGCTCGACCAGTTTCTGTTTCTTTTCCTCCAGCGTGACGCGGCCTTCCATTTCCTCGCGTTCGACCAATTGGCGTTTTTCCAGCACGGCGCGCTCGGCGTCCATTTGCGTTTCGCGGATTTCGCGCTTCTTTTGCTCGACGGCGATTTCGGTGTTGAGTTCGTTGCTTTTGATGCCGCGTTCCTGCTCAATCGCCGCGTTGCGACGCGTGTAGATTGCGTCGTCGGCCTCCTTGAGTATGGTTTCCCGCACTTTCGCTTCAAGCGCCCGTGCCGTGTCCGGATTGGGTTTGACAGCGAGGATCGACAGTTCGATGACTTCGATGCCGAGAACGCGCAGACCATCCGCAGACTTCAGGTTTTCCCGCACCGCCTTTACCAACTGATCGGCCAGCCGCAGGATCTCCTGCAACGGCAGGCGCTGCACTACGCTCTTTACCTGGACCTGCACCGCGTTGACCACGCGCTGCGCCAGTTTCACCGGCTCGTCCGATACGTAGCCGCTGCCGTCCGGCTTCAGTGTGAAGTCGATCAGCCCGGCTATCGCTTCCGGCTCTATGATGCGAAACGTCACCTGGCCCTGGATGGTGACTTCCTGGTAGTCGTTGCTGACTTCCTTGAAAATGAAAGGCGCGTCCGTGGTCTGCATCGGGACCAGGACCAGCGACGAGCGGGGCGCGAAATAAAAGAAACTCAGACCGCGCCCTTCGCGCACGGATTTGCCATTGCGAAACTGAATCAGAAACGAGCTGGGGTTGGCCTTGATGTATCTGAATCCAAACATTTCAGTTCTCCTTGGTTGAGGTGCGAACGTGCGCGGTGATTCGGGAGTTTGACTTTGCCGCCTACGAATAGAACGTGCGCGGAAACACCACGGCATTGCGTCCTGGCTTGATGCGGTACAGTTGCGCGGGACGATTGGGCCCCTTGCGCACATTGCGGGCCTCGTCCACAAAATCGGCGCTGAGCACGCGCTTGCGAAACGAACTCTTGTCCAGTGATCTGCCGAGTATGATTTCGTAGATTGCTTGCAACTCGCTCAAGGTGAATTCAGCAGGCAGCAGATTCGCGGGCAGCGTGGTGTACTCGACTTTGGAACGCAGCCGGTGCAAGGCGACCTCGAGTATGTGGGAATGGTCGAATGCGAGTTTCAGCTTGACCGCATCGTCGATCGGCCACCAACGAACCTCCTCCACGCTGGTCCCGCTTTGCAACTGCAGGCCTTCGGCGGCAATCAGCGCAAAGTAGACGACGGTGGCTGCCCATTTGCGCGGATCGCGCAGGGCATTTCCGAAAGACTGCAATTGCTCCAGATAGGGAGAACGCAGATTGGTTTTCTCCAACAGCCGGCGCAACGCAGCGTCTTCGAGCGATGCGTCGCGTTTAGTGTCGAGCAGACCGCCGACCAACGCCCATTTGCCCTGGAACGGGTAACTCAGCTCCTTGCCTGGAATGAATGCGCGCTTGACCAGCAGTACGTTCAGCCGGCCGCCGATTACCGAAAAAATGATCGTGTCCACCGACAGCAAGGGATGCAGCGCCGCGCTCGGCGCGTCGGAATAAATGGTTTCCTCCGGAACCGTACGGGTTTTAGGTTTAGAAGACATAACCTGGCTCCTTGTGGCGAGGTTGTTTCAACGCGGCCGCATGGCTCGGTGTTTGAGTCATATTCCCTGCTCGCGCGCGAGATGGAGCAAACCCAGTACCGCCTTGATGTCGGTGATTTCACCGTTTTTCATCATCTCGAGTGCCTGTACAACCGGAAGCTTGATGACCTCCACGAATTCGTTTTCTTCGCCGGAATGGCCAACGTAACGTAGCCCGCGCGCGCGGAAGAATTCGAGTTGCTCGGAAACGTAGGCGACGGACGGATGCAGAGAATACAGATGCTCGCAAGTCGCCGCCTCGTAGCCGGTTTCCTCGAGCAATTCACGGCGCGCCGCCATTTCACCGGTTTCCCCGCCGTCGATCTTGCCGGCAGGAAATTCCATGATGTGGCGGCTTACCGCGTAACGGTATTGCCGCACCATGATGACGCGCCCGTCGTCCAATACCGGAACCACCATTGCCGCGCCTGGATGGGACAGGTATTCGCGCACGCTTTGCCGGCCGTTCGGCAGCCTGACCGAATCGCGGTTAAGCCGCAGGAACTTGCCCTGATAGACTTGCTCCTTGTGCAGGGCCGTTTCAGTGAAATCCTTCATTTTGGCGGGGCTCCATCGAAAAGTTGTTTAGATAGTTGTATGATACCACTAAGTCTGATAGCATGCAACCGTGACTTGATAGGAGACCTGAATGAACACGATTTCCGTAGCTGACAAATCCGGGGTGGCGAGTTTCGATGTTGATGCGCAAAATACCTTCACCCCTGCCTGCCCGGACGAACTGCCCGTGCCAGACGGCTTGGCGATCGTCGCCGAGTTGAATGCGCAGGCCAGGCTGGCCTCAGTGCGCATAGGCTCCAAGGACGCTCACAGCGACAAGGCGCTATGGGTTGCCACTCCGGCCGCGCCCCAGTTTTCACCCGTAGCGGGCAAGAACGTAGACATCCGCTGGAAGCGTCACGCCGAACCCGGCACCCTGGGGTTCGAGCTGATCAAAGGGTTGCCGGCACCGGCCGATTACGATTTTTTTGTCTGGAAGGGTGTCGAACTGGATATGCATCCCTATGGCGCGTGCTATCACGACCTCGGCAACAAACTGTCCACGGGCGTCATCGAGTTTCTCAAGGTCAAGCGTATCTCGACGGTAATCATCGGCGGCTTGGCAACCGACTACTGTGTGAAAACGACCGTTTTGCAGTTGCTGGGCGCCGGGCTCGAGGTCGTTGTCAACCTTGGCGCGTGCAGGGGTATTGCGCCGGAGTCGACAACCGCCGCAGTCGAAGCGATGCGCGCAGCGGGCGCCCGCTGTGTCGACTCGGCGGACCAAATCCGCTAACAGCGAACGCCGCACCCTATACGAGAGAGCACAACATGGCGATCATTCAAAGCCTTTGCGATACCGACCTCTACAAGTTCACCATGATGCAATGCGTGTATCACCAGTTTTCCGGCGCGCAGGTTGCATATCGCTACAAGTGCCGCAATGAAAATGCGGACCTGCGACCCTTCGTGCAGGATATCGGCCGCGAGATCGAAGCTCTGGCCGAATTGCGCTTCACATCAGCCGAGCTCGAGTACCTGTCGGGCATTCGTTTTATCCGACCGGAATTCGTGGATTTTCTTGAGTCTTTTCGCTTCAACCCGAAATACGTCGATCTCGCGGGAATCACCAATCCGGAGCGCGACTTCATCCGCGGGCCGTGGATGCAAACCATACTGTTCGAGACCCCATGCCTCGCCATCGTCACGGAAACCTACTACCGCAATACCGTGGCAAAGCCGGATTTCACCGAAGGCAAGCGCCGGTTGCACGAAAAAATTGAAATGGTCCAGGCAATGCCGATGTCGTTCAAGATTACCGAATTTGGCACGCGGCGCCGCTTTTCCCGCGAGTGGCAGGAACATGTCCTCGGGCGTCTGAAAGACGGTTTGCTCGGGCGCCTCTTCGGGACCAGCAACGTCGATCTCGCGCGGCGCTACAAGCTCACGCCAGTCGGCACCATGGCGCACGAATTCCTGCAGGCGTGCCAGGTGTTGGGCGGCAACCTGCGCGACTTCCAGAAGTTCGCGTTCGACGCCTGGAGCCAAGAGTACCGTGGTGATCTTGGCATTGCACTGACTGATACGATAGGCATAGATGCCTTTGTCGCCGATTTCGACATGTTCTACTGCAAGCTTTTCGACGGCTGCCGCATAGATTCCGGCGATCCGATTCAGACCGGCGAAAAGCTGATCGCGATGTACAAGGCCAACCGCGTCGATCCGGCAACCAAGGTACTGATGTTCACGGACAAGTTGAATATCCCGAAGGCCAGGGCGATCTACCGGCACTTCGAGAAACGCGCGCTGCCGGCGTTCGGCATCGGTACTGATCTGGTCAACGACGTCGGCTACGAGGCGCTCGACAGCGTGATCAAGATGGTCAGCTGCAACGATCGCCCGGTCGCCAAGCTTTCCGATTCGGCAGGTAAAACCATCTGCCCCGACCATGCCTACATCGACTACCTGCGCCATATTTTCAAGCGCTATGATGCGCCATCAACACCCAAAGCGCGACCACCAACCGCGAGCGCCGCGCCATGAAGATCACCATTGCGCAACTCAACTACACGGTCGGCGATCTTGCCGGAAACGCCGCAAAGATCATGCAGGTCATCGCGCAGCACCGGGACAGTACCGACTTACTCGTATTCTCCGAGCTGGCGGTGACAGGCTACTACCCCTATGACCTGATCGACCGGCCAAGTTTCGTGGCAGCACAGGATGCCGAGGTCGAACGCATCGGCCGCGCGACGGCAGGGAGCAGGGCCGCCGTGGTCGTCGGACACATCTGCCACAATTCGGGGCCGGGCAAGCCGTATCACAACGGCATGTCGTTTTTCGTCGACGGCAAATGCCGCATGCAATATCACAAACGACTTCTGCCAACCTACAACATATTCCATGAAAGAAGGCATTTCGAGCCGGGCAACAGTTCCGGCGTCGTGAGCTTCAAAGGTCACCGCATCGGTTTCCTGATTTGCGAAGATGCCTGGAACGATGATGGTCACGACTATCCGGACAATCCGGTGGAAGAGCTGGTTGGAAACAACGTACGCCTGTTGATCAGCATCAACGCGTCGCCTTCGAACCTGGGCAAGCTCGGGCAGCGGCGAAAACTGGTGAAAAAGTTATGCAAGCGGCACGCGGTTTCCTTCCTGTACGTGAACCAGGTCGGCGCGACCGACGAAATCGTATTCGACGGCCATAGTTTCGCAGTGGATTGGAATGGGCGGCTGGCAATGCAGGCCCCGGGATTCGCCGAAGCGACGCCAACCATCGAATACTCGGACAGGCATTTCGACTTCGTAAACGCGGCGCCGACGCAGGATATCGACGACGATGGCGCAGAATTCATGTACCGGCAAGCGGTCTGCGGGCTGCAAGACTATGCGCGAAAATGCGGATTCAACCAAGTGGTCGTAGGCTCGTCCGGCGGTATCGACAGCGCGCTCACCCTGGCGCTCGCCGCCGATGCTCTTGGCGCCGGAAACGTGGCAGCCATTACCATGCCGTCCTCGATTTCCTCCACCGGCAGCGTGACCGATTCGGCTAAACTTTGCGAAAACCTTGGCGTGAAACTGCATCACGCGCCAATTGCAGAATTGGTTGCCGGCGACGTATCGGGATTCGAACGAGACTTCGGCGTGAAGCCCGCAGACCTTACGGTGCAGAACATCCAGGCCCGCATCCGCGGCCGCATGCTGATGGCGTTTTCCAATCAGTTCGGCAACCTGGTCCTGTCCACCGGCAACAAGAGCGAGATGTCGACGGGTTACGCCACGCTGTATGGGGACATGAACGGCGGGCTCAACCTGCTGGGCGATCTCTATAAAACGGATGTCTACGCAGTTGCGCGTTACTACAATCACCTGCATGGCCGCGAGCTCATACCGGAGGCTATCCTTACCAAGGCGCCGTCGGCGGAGCTGCTGCCTGGGCAGAAGGACAGCGACTCGCTGCCGGAGTACCCGGTGCTCGATGCGATACTCAAATTGTATCTGGAAGGGGAGTTTTTGCCGCAACGCGATATTGATGCATGCAAAAGAATTATCAGTGGCATGCCGGATGAAGAAATCGCGCGGGTGCATGCAATGGTCGATCATTCTGAATTCAAGCGCCGTCAGGCGCCGCCGATCATTCGTATCCACGCCCGAGCGTTTGAAAAGCCGTAAAATTGCATAGATGAACCACAGTATCAGGTCGGGCTTGCTGATTTTTTGCGCGCTGCTGGCGTGCGCGGGCATGGCGCGGGCCGCGCAGGACGACGATTTCCTTGCCGCACGCGAGGCATTTCGCGTGGGCGATGTGGTCAAGTTCGAGCGGTCCGCCAAGTCGCTAAGCGGTTATCCGCTGGAACCCTACATCGCGTACTGGCGGTTGCGGCTGCGTCTAGAGCAGGCGACGCCGGAGGAAGTGCAGGCGTTGCTTGAGCGCACCAAGGACGGTCCGGTCGCCGTCAGCCTGCGCGCCGACTGGCTGCGGCTGCTCGCCACGCGGCAGCAATGGGAGCAGTTCGACGCAGAGTACACGCAAGCGCCCGGCGATGACGTCGAACTGCTGTGCTACACACTGCAAAGCCGCTGGCGCGCCGGGAAGGACGAAGCTTTAAGTTACGCGCGCCGATTGTGGTTCAGCGGCCGCGATCAGCCCGACAGCTGCACGCCGATGTTCGATGCGCTGGCTGAGCGCTCGCAGCTCGGGCCCGACGATGTGTGGGCGCGCATCCGTCTTGCGCTCGAAGCCGGGAATACCGGCGTCGCACGCCGCGCGGCCGAATATCTGCCCGCGAAAGAACAACCCGAGGCGCGCGCCCTGTCCGGCATTGCGGTCAATCCGCAGGCGTTCCTCGAACACAAGAATTTCAATCTCAAGACGCGCGCGGGGCGCGAGACCGTGATGTACGCGGCGCATCGCCTGGCGCGCACCGCGCCGTCGCAGGCTGCGCAGCAGTGGGCGAAGCTCGGCGAGCGGTTTACCGACGCCGAGCGCGCTTACGTCTGGGGGCTGATCGCCTACCAGGGCGCGCAGCGTCACGATCCGAACGCGCTGGCCTGGTACGCCAAGGCGACGGAACTCAACGATCAGCAACTCGCATGGAAAGTGCGCATCGCGCTGCGCGCGAAAAGCTGGTCCGACGTGCTGGCCGCGGTCGATGCGATGTCGCCGAAAGAAGCGCAGGAACCGGCGTGGCGCTATTGGAAAGCGCGCGCGGCGAAAGCGCAGGGCCGCGCGGCGGAAGCGCAGGCGCTATTTACGGCGCTCGCGACGGACTTCTCTTTCTACGGGCAGCTGGCGGCCGAAGAGCTCGGCGGCCGCGGCAAGACACCGGCGGCTTCGTACAAGCCAACCCGCGACGAAGTACAGGCGATGGCAAAGGTGCCGGGCTTCCAGCGCGCGCTGGCGTTTTACCGGCTCAATCTGCGCTTCGAAGGCAACCGCGAATGGAACTGGACGATACGCAATTTCGACGACAAGCAGCTCCTGGCGGCCGCCGAATTCGCGCGCCGCAGCGAAATTTACGATCGCGCGATCAACACCGCCGACCGCACGCGCGAACTGCACGATTTCAGCATGCGCTACCTCGCGCCCTATCGCGACGTGATGAAAGGTTATGTCAGCCAGCAGCAGTTGGACGAGGCATGGGTCTACGGGCTGATCCGCCAGGAAAGCCGCTTCATCGCCGACGTCAAATCGAGCGCCGGTGCTGCGGGCCTCATGCAGTTGATGCCTGCTACCGCGCGCTGGGTCGCGCAGAAAGTCGGCCTCAAGGATTTTCGCGGCGGGGCGCAGACCGTCAATGTCGAGACCAATCTGAATCTCGGAACCTGGTATCTGAAGCACGTGCTCGATACGCTCGACAACCATCCGGTGCTCGCGTCCGCGGCCTATAATGCGGGGCCGGGGCGCGCGCGCGCGTGGCGCGCCGCCGAGCCGATGGATGCGGCGATCTATGCCGAATCGATACCGTTCAATGAAACGCGCGATTACGTGAAGAAAGTCATGAGCAACGCGAATTACTACAGCCAGCAGTTCGGGCAGACCCTGCTGTCGCTGAAGGAGCGCATCGGCATCATAGCGCCACGCTCGCGCACGGTGGAAAAATCGTTGGACGAGCCCGGCGGGTGAACCAAGTGACGCATGCGGCAAAAAGGAGTGGTGGAAGAATATGCAATTAACCCGGGTTTGTGTGATCGGAGGGAGTGGTTTTAGTTTCGGCCGTGCTGCGCACTTAACATTCGCGTGGCTCATGTTAGTCTGCACTGAAACCACTTTCGCAAGTGCACGCACCGGAACGGATAGTTACTTATGGAACTGACCAGGATTTGCGTGATTGGAGGGAGTGGTTTTGTCGGCAGCCACATCGTGCAGTTGCTGAGCGCGCAACGTTACCACGTGCGCGTGCCGACGCGCGATCGCGAACGCGCCAGATCGCTGATCCTGCTGCCGACCGTCGACGTGGTGAACGCCGACGTGCATG
>JAIOOZ010000274.1 GCA_021414185.1 Betaproteobacteria bacterium | reverse complement strand
ACTTTCACGCTGCGCGCAAGCTTGCCGATTTCTTCGCCCAGCACCGCTTCGTCCTGGATGTCGGCGACGGTCAGCCGGCGCCGCAATATCGCGCAGGCAACCGAATACTGCACACTGAACTGTGCCGTCACCTGCGGATCGGCGCCGGGCGCGAAAGGTGCGCCGACCAGGCGGTTCACGTACGGGGAGATGGTCACTTCCACCGCTGTCGCTTCGGCGGGCGCGAGATCGTTGTCGCGCACGATGTGCAGCGCGGCTTCGATCGCGGTGTGATTGCACGCGCAACTCGGATATTTCTTGATCGCCGTTTCGACGTGCGGATAGCTGCGCCCGAGGTCGGCGAACAGGGCAGCGGGATCGCCCGCCTGGTACAGGTCGTAGAAACCGAACTTGCCTTCGAACGCCTCGCGCGGCGCGGTGATGCCGCGCGCCGCGAGCAGCGCCGAGAAAACGCCGGCGTGCGCCGCGAACGACGAGGAAAACCGCTTGGTCAGGCTGTACGAGATGCTTGGCAACTGCGTCGCGGCGGTCTGGCTCAACGCGATGCCGAAAGCATGCTGGGTTTTCTCCTGATCGAGGCGCAGCAAGCGCGCCGCCGCCGCCACCGCTCCATAAATGCCGAAGATCGACGTGTGATACCAGCCCTTGTGCGGCAATTGCGATGCCGCGCCCAGTCGCGTGACCACATCGTTGCCGAGCACCAGCGCAGCCAGAAAATCGCGTCCGCTGGCATGCTCGCGCTCCGCCATCGCGAGTGCAGCCGGCAGCACCACGCTGTCCGAATGCACGCTGCCGCGCTCGGTCGCGCGCATACCATCGTAATCGAGCGCTGCCGCCGACGTACTGTTGATAAATGCCGCGGCGCGCGCCGGCAATTTGCCGCCGTATGCCCACACCGTGCTTTCGGGTTTGCCGCCTTCATCGACCAGCAGCGCGCGCGCTTCGCCTACACCCGGTGCGGCGGAACCCGCCCATGCGACCGCCAGAGTATCCAGCGCGAGACGCTTCGAGGACTGCACCGCCGCGTCCGGGATATCTTCCCGGCGCGTTGAGATCACATGCCCGGCGAGTCTTCCCGAAACCGTGGCCGCCTGCTGGCGCAGCATTGCCGGATTGGCGTTCATCGTATTTTCTCCCCGGCCGCAGAATTGATTGAGAGCATCGGTCTTCCTATCTATAATGAAAACACATCACAACACTTTGCTGCCCGACTGGAACCGCATGAAATCCGCCGCCGCCAAACCGTCCGTCGTCAAAAAAATATCGTCCGCCCGCGCCGGCCGCATGTCGAGCGGCGAGTGGGAAGCGCGCAAGGAAGTCGCAACCGCCTGCCGCGTCGTCGCCATGTTCGGCTGGACCGATCTCCTTGCCACCCACATTTCCGCGGTCGTGCCCGGCACCGACGACCAGTTCCTCATCAACCCCTACGCGCTGCTGTTCGACGAAGTCACGCCCGAATCCCTCGTCAAGGTCGACCGCGACGGCAACTTTCTCTCCCCCAGCGAATATCCGATCAGCACCGGCGGCTTTGCCATCCACAGCGCGATCCACACCGCGCGCGAAGATGCCCGCTACATCATTCACCTGCACACGCGCGACGGCGTCGGCGTTTCGATGCAGCACGACGGCCTGCTGCCAGCTTCACAGTTCGCGCTCGCCATCTGGCACGACCTCGCCTACCACGCTTACGAAGGGTTCTCCGATCTCGAAGAACGCCAGCGCATCGTCGATGACCTCGGCGACAAGCACATCATGATACTGCGCAATCACGGCACCCTCACGATAGGCCGCACTATCAGCGAAGCGTTCGCGCTCTCCTATCGGCTCGAGCGCGCCTGCCGCATGCAGATCACGGCGCAAACCGGCGGCGCGCGGCTGCGCGAAATTCCGCAGTCGGCTATCGACAAAGGCGTGCGCCACGGCAAGCGCTATATGAGCAAGGAAGGCATTTCGCCGGGCGGCCAGCGCGAATGGGATGCCGTGGTGCGTCAGCTCGAACGCACCGATCCGACTTTCCGCAATTTCCGCTGAACCGCAGCACGCTCATTCGGGCCGCGCAACGGGTTTGACCAGCCCCGCGTACTTCGTGATTTCCTGCTTGATCAACGCCGCGAACTGCGGCGGCGTATTGCCGACCACGTCCATGCCCTGACCGACGATGCGCTCCTGTATGTCGGGAGTACGCACGATGCGCACCACCTCTGCATTGAGCTTGGAAACGATATCCGCGGGGGTGCCCGCGGTGGTGAGCAAGCCAAACCATACCTTGATCTCGATGCCGGGCACGCCCGCCTCGGTGAACGTCGGCACTTCCGGCAGCAGCGCGTTGCGATTGGGCGCGGCCACCGCCATCGCGCGCAGCTTGCCTGCTTTGATCTGCGGCGCTAGCGTAGCGACGCTGTTGAACATCATCGAAATCTGGCCGCCGATGACGTCGGTAATCACCTGTGCTGCGCCCTTGTAGGGAACGTGCACGATGTCGATGCCCGCCTGCTGCTTCAATTGCTCGCCCGCAACGTGGGCGACCGTGCCGTTGCCGGCCGAACCGAAATTGAGCTGGCCGGGCCGCGCTTTCGCCAGCGCAACCAGTTCGCGCAGCGATTTCGCCGGCACCTGGTTACCGACGGCCATCGCGTAATCGCTGCCCGCTACGACCGTGACCGGCGCAAAATCGCGTCCGAAGTTGTACGGCAGGCTGGGATACAAGCTCATGCTGATGGTCTGCGACGGCGTTGCCATCAGCAGCGTGTAGCCATCGGGCGCAGCCTTCGCGACGACATCCGCCCCCAGCGTGCCGCCCGCGCCGGCGCGATTGTCCACGACCACCGGCTGGCCCCAGGCTTCGGTCAGATTCTGACCCACCATGCGCGCGACGACGTCGGGCCCGCTGCCCGCAGTGAATGGAACGACGATGCGGATCGGCCGTTGCGGATAGGCGGGATTCGCAGCAGCAGCCGACGCCGCGCCACCAAGCCCGCAGCAGATGACGACCGCCGCCAGCCGCAGCGCGCGCGCCGCCACCCTCATGCCGGGGTGGCCGTATCTGCCGTCATGCCGAGCAGCCGCTCGGCATTCTTGTAGCGCAGCAGGTCTTTGTCCGCTTCGCTGATGTCGCGGTTCTTGTCGAGGAGTTCGACGTCCTTGTATTTCATGCGGCCGCCCGGATCGTCGTGCGGGTAGTCGGTGGCGAACAAAAACTGCGAAGCGCCGAACAACTCCATCGCTTCCGGCAACTCGCGCTCTTCGGTTTCGATGGTGAAAAAGAAATTCTTCTTGAAATAGTAATCGGGCGATTTCTTGTTCTTCGCCTTGTAATCCGCTTCCGACACAATGCGCTTGCCGCCCGCGAGCTTGCGATAGTTGAAGCGGGGTGCCGCGTCTTCCGATTCGTAATCGACCACTGAATTGTCGAACCATGCGTTGAGGTGCGAGACCAGCGGCTTGATGAAAGCCACGCCTGCTTCTGTGAACACGAATTTCAGCTTGGGAAAATCGTCGAGCAGCCCGCTCGTGATCAGCGACACCAGGCTCATCTGCCCTTCCTGCGGCGCCAGCACGTCAAGCCCGTTGAACTGGTAATTCATCAGGTTGGTGATACGGTGGCCGTGCTGAATATTGTGCAGAAAGAGCGGCATGCCGATCTCTTCGGCGCGCTTGAAAAAAGGCCACAATTCACGGCGGCTGCCGAAAGGCTCGGAATAGCAGTGGTCGAGCACCGGGAACACCTTGTCGAGTATCACCGCGCGAAAACCGTTTTGCTGCGCCCATTCCATCTCTTTGATCGCGCCATCGACGTCCTGCAGCGCGACCAACGCGCCGCC
>JAIOOZ010000273.1 GCA_021414185.1 Betaproteobacteria bacterium | reverse complement strand
CGCAGCTTGCCCGCTCTGACGTGCGGCGTGGAAGTGAGCACGCTGTCGAGCATGAAGTCGAGCTGGCCGCCGAGCAGATCGATCAGCGCCGGGCCCGCGCCCTTGTACGGGATATGCACGAGGTCGAGAGCGGCCATGCTTTTCAGCAGTTCGACGCCGAGGTGGGTCACCGTGCCGTTGCCCGCCGAGCCGTAACGCAACTGGCCCGGCTTTGCCTTGGCGAGCGCAATGAATTCCTGCGGCGATTTCGCAGCGAGCGCGGGATGCACGACCAGCGTGTACGAAACCGCCGTCGCCGTGCTGATCGGGGCGAAATCCTTTAGCGTGTCGTACGGAATTTTCGGATAGATGTGCGGCACGATGCACAGCGTCGCTGCGCTTGCCATCAACAGCGTGTAGCCGTCAGGCGCCGACTTGGCGACGTAGTCCGTGCCTATGGTGCCGCCCGCGCCAGTCCGGTTGTCGACCACGACCGGCTGGCCCAAGGTTTCAGTGATTTTCTGCGCGACCAGCCGCGCGGAAAAATCGATCGGCCCGCCCGGCGCCGAGCCGACAATCATGCGGATCGGTTTCGTCGGATAGGTCTGCGCGCCGGCCGGTGCGGCAATCAGCAGCGCGATGAGGCAATAAATTTTTTTCATGGCGTGTATTTTGCGCTACGCGACGGGCGGCTGGTCAAGAAACGCACGCATTTCCGCGACGCAGCGATCCGGCGCCAGCAGGTTGATGCCGTGCCCATAGCCTTCGAACATGACGAGCTTGGCGTTCGGCAGCAGCGCTTTCATCTCGTTCATCTGCTCTTTTTTCGAGAGCGGACTGTTTTCGCCGAACATGATGAGGATAGGCATCTTGATTTCCGTAATGCGCTTCGTCATGTCACCGCCCGCGGCCATCAGGTGGTGCGCGATGCCGACGTGGTTGGCGACCTTGCCCATTTCGCGGATCACCCATTCCTGCATTTCAACCGGCGCCTTGGCGAGGTCAAGCCGGTAAGCCAGCGTCTTGCGGCACCATCCGCCGACGCCGTACTTTTCAATCGCCGTCGCGTGGTCGGCCTCGCCGACGTTATAGGTTTCCATCACAGCGCCGGGCAGTTTGAACGGCGTGTTGACCAGCACCAGCGAATGCAGCCGCTCGGGATGCGTCAGCGCCGCGACGATGCCTAATATTCCGCCCGACGATTCGCCAACCCAGTGCGCTTTCTTTATGTCCAGCTTGTCCATGAGCCCAAGCGCGTCGCCGACGAGCTGGTCCGCGTGATAGGGCTCGCCGGCCACCGGTACCGTGGTGCCGCCGCAGCCGCGCGAATTAAAACGCAGCACGCGGTAGTTGCGCGCCAGTCCCGGCACCCAGCCGCGCCAGAAATCCATGTTGCGGCAGAAGCCGTGATGAAACAGGATGGTTTCCGGTTCGGCGCCGCTCCACGGGTCAGTGTAATCGGAGACCTGGAATTCGATATCGATGTCGCCGACACGGATTTTTTGCAGTGGTATGGTCGCGGTCATTTAAGTGGGATTGCTTTTTAAGTCTTAGAGATTCAGAGCGGGACATTATACTGTCAGGCAGACTCTGAATTATTGTCATGCCCGCGCAGGCGGGCATCCAGAAAGAATTAAACCTCCTGGGTTCCCGCCGGCGCGGGAACGACGGGAGTGCTGCTTTTTGCGATTTTTCGGTTCTAAGATTATCGGGCGGGGGTGGTCGTGAAATCCAAATACAAAACGGCATTGATAGTCGGCGCGGGCGACGGCTTGAGCGCCTCGGTTGCGCGCGCGTTCGCGGCAGCAGGCATGCGCATCGCGCTGGCGGCGCGCACGCCGGGTAAGCTCACTGCATTGGCGAAAGAACTGGACGCGTGCGCGATCGAATGCGACGCGTCAGACCGTGCGCAGGTCGCAAAAATGTTTGCGCAGGCCGACGAGTTCTTCGGCGCGCCGCCTGAAGTGGTCGTCTACAACCCGAGCTTCCGCGTGCGTGGCTCCATCGTCGACGTCGATGCGGACGCAGTGGCCAAGGCATTGTCCGTTTCCGCATACGGCGGCTTTCTGGTCGCGCAGCTGGCGGCGCAGCGCATGGTGCCGCGCGGCAGCGGGGCAATACTCTTCACCGGAGCGTCGGCCAGCATCAAGGGTTATCCGCTGTCCGCGGCGTTTGCGATGGGCAAGTTCGCGCTGCGTGGTCTGGCGCAAAGCATCGCGCGCGAACTCGCACCCAAAGGCGTGCACGTTGCGCATTTCGTGATCGACGGCGGCATACGCGGCCCGCGTCATGTCGAGCTACCCGACGCGCCGGACTCGACACTCGACCCCGATGCCATCGCGCGCAATTACCTCAACGTGCTCCAGCAGGACCGCAGCGCGTGGACGTGGGAAATCGAACTAAGGCCGTGGGTGGAGAAATTTTAAGACTATTAGGTAATCGTCATACCATTTCATAGTTTCAATTCCG
>JAIOOZ010000272.1 GCA_021414185.1 Betaproteobacteria bacterium | reverse complement strand
GCACGAGTTCGTGCGCGGCAGCCACCGGAATTACGGCGTGCTCAATGACAAAGTCTATTACACCGACGAGGAAGTGAATAACGCCTATCCCGCCGGCGGCCCGCACCGTGTGGTCAGCGAGGTCAAGGCCGGCACGGTGATCATCGAAGATACGCGCGGCCTGCATCGCGCACGCATGCCGGATGCCGGGCAGCGCGATCTCGGCTACGCGGTGTTCGTGCCTTTCCTTCCTGGGCGCGAGCAAAGTTATTACCGGGTCCCGCGCGCGGCTTGCGCCGAATTCAATGAAATGCAGCAAGCTTTTATACCGGAAGTCTGCCTTACCTGACTCGCTTTGAGCGCATTTCGAGACGAGCGATGCATCAAGTCCATGCGCAATGGAATGGTAGCGCAGGCGACTCGCCTGCAATAAGACCGAAGCAGGCGAGTCGCCTGCGCTACCCTTATTTTGAAATGCGCCCTTAGTTTGCTCGCGAAGGCCGTGCAATGATCCAGCGCAGCCAGATGCCGGGCTCGCGCGGACGGTAGTCCCACACGGCGTGATCGAGTGCGCGCTGCACTAACCATACGCCGTGTCTGGCAGCAAGCACGAACAGCCGCTGCAATACCCAGTTGATCCGGCGGCGCCATGCTGGGCCGGGTTCGTCCGGCGAGCGTCCGAATGTTGCGCAGGCAAGCTGGGTGATGCCGGTTTTTCGCGCGAGCATGGCAAGGCTCGCCGGCGTAAAGAAAAGGGTATGCGGAAACACATCGCTCTTGAAACGGTAATCCGCATGCGGCATTTCGATGTAGGCAATCCCGTTCGGCGCCAGCAATTCCGTGATGCGCGCAATCATCGCCAGCGGGTCGGCGACGTGCTCCAGCACGTGATTGAGGAATATCAGGTCGTAATGATCACTGGCGTCTGACATGCTGTGGACGCGCTGCAGCGGAAATCCCGGCTGCTTATTCGATATCGACTTCGCGGCGTCGTCGTCGGGTTCGATGAAATCGAAGCGGGCGATCCGGCCCGGCAGCATGCGCGCCACCCAATCCACCGTCCAGCCGTGACCGGCGCCGACGTCGAGCACGCGCAACTGCTGCGCTTTTTCAATCAACGGAAGGCAGGCGGCGACGCGTTGCTCGCACTGAGCTTTTTCGTGCATGACCTGCGGCAGGTTGCGGCCGACTTCAGTCCAGTAGATTCCGCTGGCATAAAAGCGATCGAGCGCGGCCTGCGGCGGCCGCGGCAGTGCGAACCCGAGCTCGCAGGTGTCGCAGATCGCGATACCGGTGAACTGCAATGACTGCCCGGCTCGCGTGTTGCCACCGGGGTAATTGACTTCATTTGGCGCGCTGGCGCCGCAGACCGGGCAGGACTGCGGATTCGCGGCAGTCATGCCATTTTTTCCGCAATGTCCGGCCGGACCATGGTCACGTTGCGGCGTCACCCGCGTCGCGGCCCCGCGTGCCGATGACTTTTGCCGGAACGCCGGCAGCGATGGAGTACGCGGGAACATCCTTGGTTACGACGCTGCCCGCGCCGATGATCGCGCCTTTGCCGATGCTGACGTCGGGCAGGATCACGGTATTCGCGCCTATCCAGACATCGTCGGCCACGTCGATAACTCCTGCGGCATGTCCCTGATTGTTGATCGGCATGTCCCGCCGTTCGTATTTGTGGTTCGACGCCCGCAATACCACGTTCGGCGCGATCAGCACGTCGTTGCCGATGGTGATTTTGCCGCCGCAGTCGGCGTTGATGATCACGTTGTCGTTAAGTGCGACGCGGTCGCCGATGGTCAGCCGGCTGCCGTTCTGCGGATCGTGGCAGTAGAGCTTGCAATCTCGTCCCAGCGTAAACCCCGCGCCGATGGATATGGCGTCGAATTGCGCGAGTTCAGATCCGGGCGGCAGCAATATCCCGTGGCGCGCAAATACGCGGTAACGGCAATACTGGCCGGCCAGCCGGTAGTAAATGCTGCGCATCAAAAAAGATATCAATTTCATCGGCGATCAGGCCGTGGCGGGAGGCTGGTTGAAAACTTCTGCGAATTCGACGCCGGAACGCAGTAATTCTTCGTACGTCCCGCTTTCCGCGACGCGGCCGTTTTTCAGCACCAGGATGCGGTCCGCATGCTTCAATATTTCCCGGCGATGAGTGACGAGTATGATCGTGCGCCTGCCGTGCAGGGAAGCGATGGTTTCAAGTATGCGCGCTTCGCTGCCGGCGTCGAGCGCGCTGGTCGGTTCGTCGAGCAGCAGGATTTCCGCGTTTGACAGCAGGGCGCGTGCAAGCGCGATGCGCTGGCGCTGCCCGCCGGACAGCGACGCCCCGCGGTCGGCGAGCACCGTCTGCCATCCTGCCGGCAGTTGCTCGATAAAATCACGCGCGCCGGCGGCCGCGACCACCGCCATGACTTCGTCGTCGGTCGCATCGAGGCGGCCGAAGCGCACATTCTCGATCACCGAATCGTGAAACAGAAACGGGTCCTGCCCGACGTAGGCAAAATGCCGGCGCCACGCGGCGAGATCGAAGCCGCGCACGTCCTGCCCGGCGACGCTCAAGCGCCCGGACTGCGGTTCGACGAAACGCAGCACCAGATCGATGATGGTGGATTTCCCCTGCCCCGATTGTCCGACCAGCGCGATCAGTTTGCCGGGCTCGAAATCGCAATCGAGGCCGCAGAGCACGCCGGCGGCGCCATAGCCAAAACCCACCTGCTCGAAACGCAGTGCATTTTTTTTCAGATCGGGGATCTCGTGCGAGCCGCCGGTCCGCTGCTCGCGGGGAATGCGCTCGCGCAGCTCGATCAGCTTCTGCAGATTGGGCAGCGCCTGCATCATCTGCATGCGGCTGTTGCCGATCGACGAAAGCGTGGGCAGAACGCGCACGATGGCGAGAAAGTACACGGCAAAAGTCGGAATCGACGCGAGCAGGTCGCCTCCCGTGGCAAGTGCCAGAAACACCGCGCCGAGAAAGATGAGCACGACGATGTACTCGAGCGTGCGCGGCGGCACGGCGGCCCAGTAAGTGGCGCGCCGCATGGCGAGTTCGGCGGTCCCGGCTTCGTGCGCAAAATCCTTCAGCCACGCCTGTTCGGCGGCGAGCACGCGCAAATAGCGGATGCCGGCGAGTCCCTCGTTGGTCAGCTGGGCCTGGCGCTGGATCGCGCCGGCCTGGATTTCGCCTGACTTGAACGACACCGCGGCGCCGACACGGTGCACGACCATGGTGTAAACCAGCGCGACACCCGCCGCGATCACGATCAACATCGGCGAAATCGTGAGCAGCGTGAGGAACAGCACGCCGAGCATCACGATGGAGGACAGGTAGCGCGTGATGTGAAAATAAAAAACCGCGGCAAATGCCGGGCCATCCATGACGTGATAATAATGCTCGCCCGCCTTCGTCGACACCAGGTAGAGATAGCTGGCGTCGAGGTGGGCTTTGAGCATGGAGACCTGCATGCCGGTACGCATCGCGACCCACAGACGGCTCATCTGCCACTCGAGAAACAACGCCAGCGCGTAACGTACCGTTGCGGCAAGCAGCACCAGCAGGCCCTGCGTCGTCAGCGGCAGGCTGGTCAGTGCTCCCAACGCGCCCAGCGTATTCGATGAAGCTACGCCCAGGCGCGGCAGGGTAATGCTCGACACGAAACCGAAAACCAGCATCAGGGTTGCGGCTTCCAGCAGCGCGACCGCCAGTGCAAGAACCACTACCCACGCAATGGGCCGCCGGTATCCTGTCGCCGCGCCCCACGCAAAGGCAAACAACTTCATCCGTCCAGCCGCTGGAAGGTGAGCAGCGAAACGCGATGCTCCGGCGTGAGCGCCGCAGCGGGGCGGCGCAGATGGGCGAGTTCAAAGCCGGCGCGCGCGAATTCGTATTCCCAGAAGCGCGGATAGGTGTGGCCGGTTTCCAGGATGACCATCACGACGTAGCGTTTGGCGATTGCGCACACGCGTTTGACCAGCGGATAGGACGGGTGGACGTTTTCGAAAGTCGCGCCGCGCGTGTATACGATATCCACCGGTTCAGGCCCGGCGTCGAGAAAATCCTGGAACGAGGACGCGGTGACCTTGCTCGCGGCGAACATCTCGGGATGCTGGGTCTGCATGTCGCTCACCGCGACCCGGTTGAAGTCAACGCCGCGCAGGTTGCGGTAGCCGTGGCCGTAGAGATGGTTCAGATGGCGGCCGACGTTGCAGCCCATATCGAGTATCGCGCTGTTGCGGTCGGGCGCCAGTTCCATGACTTCCGCGAGCAATGCGAGGCTCGCCGGTTCCATCTCGAGGAAATGCTTGGTCGGATAGGATTCCCAGTATTCCCGGGTGGTGACGCCGCGGCGGCGCCAGACCAGCCACGGCAGAAAGGTATGCAGCAGGCGCTTGCCGAAACTCTGAAACAGTACTGGCCTACCCACGCGGCCGTTCACTTTTTGAAAATGATGGGGGCGTAGGTGGACGGCGGGCCTTTGTCGCTCGCATGGGTGGTGAAGTACAGGTCCGGATTGAGCGGCTGCACCGGCGACTTGCAGTCGTACTTGCAATTGAAGCACAACGATCCCTCGAGCTTGTCGTCGAGGTGGCGCTGGCGAAAGTCGCTGAACCGGTCACCATAAAAAGCCTCCTCAAGCGACATATTTTCCAGGTCTTCGACGGCGAGCAGGTTTTCATAGTCGTTGCAGCACACCCGCATATAGCCTTCCCAGGATATATGCAGCTTGTTGAAGGGGATGGCGCAGATGTCCTTGGCCTTGAGCGCGCGTTCGCCTGCGCGCGGCAGCTGGCCGCTGGAGTTGGTTTCCTTGAGAGGGATGAACTCGTCCACCAGGTCGCGCGTGAGTTCGCGCAGTTTCTCGACGGTATGCTCGTTGTCGCGGGTGACGACAAACGAGATGGCGATGTAAGGCTTTTTCTTTTTTCCGCGGTAGGTCGAGGCATAGCGCAGGTGGTCGAGCACGCGGTCGAAGTGGTCCTTGCCGTGGACCTTGCGATAGGTCTCGCGGTCGCCCGCGTTAAATGAGAACTTGATGCTGTCGATGCCGGCGTCGATCACCGCTTTCATGCGTTTGGGCGTGGCGAGTGAACCGTTGGTCGAAATATAGGTGTACTCGTAGCCGATTTTCTTGCAGTACGCGACGAAATGCTCAAGCTGCTTGGACGCGAAGGGCTCGGCGCCGGAGTGCAGCCCGATTTCGCGCGAACCCAGTTTATAAGCGTCGGCGAGCCATCCTTCGAGCCGGGCGACGTCGATATTGCCGTGCTCGCGTTCCATCAGCGCGTA
>JAIOOZ010000271.1 GCA_021414185.1 Betaproteobacteria bacterium | reverse complement strand
CCTGCGGCATGCTGCGGCGGCTCAATATGTCGTACAGCGGCTCGGACACCGTCTCGGTCTTGCCGCTCTTGCGGTCGGCCAGGACCTGGTAGGTAAACAGTTGCTTCTTATCGGCGACCAGGCGGTCGGGGTCGAAAATCTGGAACTTGACCGCATCGGCGCCGGCCTCCGCCGCCAGCCGCACGAGGTCTTTCGCGGATTCGAGGCCGCTATGAGTAGGGCCCGCTTCGTAGACAATGAAGCAGGGCGATCCGTCGCCGATTTCGTGTCCAGCCAGATTGAACTTCACGCGTCTTCTCCTGGTGCGATGTGCGGGCTCATTTCAGCAGTCGCTGCATCGATTCGATGACAAACGTCTGCTCATCATCCGACAAACCGTAATACAGCGGGATGCTCAGGCACTCGCGGTAATAGTCCTCGGTGACCGGAAACTGCCCCGGCTTGAATCCGCGCGCCCGATAGAACGGCTGCAGATGGGCGGGGATGTAGTGGACCTGGGTGGTAATACCAACGGCCTTGAGCGCCTTGATAAATGCATGGCGGGTAATCCCCGCGGCGTCGAAATCGATTCTAACCACATACAGATGCAAAGCACTCTGGTCGCGGGTGCCGGGCTGCGCCGGGCGCACGCGCGGATGGCCCTGCCACGCCGCGTCATAGCGCCGCGCCAGCTCTTTGCGGCGGGCGAGGAAGCGCCCTATCTTGCCGAATTGGGACAGCCCGAGCGCCGCCTGGATATCGGTCATGCGGTAGTTAAAGCCGAGTTCCTGCATTTCGTAGTACCACGCATTGACCTCGCCGTCCGTATACGCAAGGGCGGCGTCCTGCAGCGGATCATCCAGCTTGTTGATACCGTGGCTGCGCAATCGCAACAAGCGCCGGTAGAGGGCGGAATCGTTGGTGGTGATCATGCCGCCTTCGCCGGTGGTAAGGATCTTGACCGGGTGGAATGAAAAGATCGTCATGTCGGAATCTTTGCAGCAGCCGACCTTGCTGCCGTCCGGATAAACCGCGCCCAGTGCGTGCGCGGCGTCTTCGATCACCAGGGCGCCATGACGTTGGGCAATCTCCCTGATCGCGGGCATGTCGCAGGGCAGTCCGCCGAAATGTACCGGGATGATGGCGCGCAGGTTGGTGATTTTTTCGCACCGCGCCTCGAGTTTGGCCGGATCGAGGTTGAGCGTCACGACGTCGATGTCGGAAAACTCCGCTTTCCCGCCGACGTAGACCGCGCAGTTTGCGCTGGCGACAAACGTGTTCGGCGACGTCACGACGGTGTCCCCCGTCTTGACGTCCGCCGCGGCGCACGCGATGTGCAGCGCGGCGGTCCCGTTGCTTACTGCTACCGCGTACTTGGCGCCCACGTAGTTCGCTCGGGCCCTGCGTGACCCAGCCGTGCCGCAGGACGTCGGCGACGGCCGCAATATCATCCTCGTCGATATAGTGCCGCCCGTAAGGGATATTCTTCAATGCCGTATCTCGCGCTTGAGCGTTTCGATCTCGCGCCGCAGCGCCTCGTATTCGGCCACCTTGCGATGCAGAAAATCGACGGTGGCGCGGGCCCGCACTGTCAGCCCTTTGCTCGTCAGCAAATACATGTAGGCTTTTTTGTTCTGGTTGTTCTTGAAGTTGTTGGCCTTGACGAGGCCTTTTTCGATCAGCGCCTGCAGGCAATAGTTGGCTTTGCCGAGGCTTACCCCAAGCGCGCGCGCGAGATCGCGCTGGCTCATCTGCGGGTTGGCTTCCAGCAGACGGAGAATCTTGAATCGATACTCGTCGGATAGCATGGGCAGGCTGCGTTCAACGATTGAACAGATGCCTATTTAAGCGCGAATCGCCGCCGCTGGCAAGTTGCCGGCCGCCGCAGGTTGTTGTGGTGCCGCAATCGGCGCGATGCGCGCCGACGGGATCAGATTTCGATGGGCTCGCGCTTGAGGATTTTGGCGAGTTGCGCGGGCGTCATCCATTGCGGATTATTGTCGCTCGCATAGCGGAAGTTTTCGGCGACTTTTTTGCCGCCGGTTTTTTTCAGAAACCTGGCCTTGTCCCACCAATCCGACGCCGGCTGGATGGCAAAACAGGTGTCGAATTCAACGGTGTTGAGGGCATCGTCTTCGGTGATCATGATTTCATGCAGCTTCTCGCCGGGACGGATGCCGATGATCTTGTGGCGGCATTCCGGCGCCACGACCTTGGCCACATCGACCACCGTCATGCTGGGTATCTTGGGCACGAATATCTCGCCGCCCTGCATGCGTTCGAGGCTGTCGAGCACGAACTGCACGCCCTGGCCGAGGGTGATCCAGAAGCGCGTCATGCGCGGATCCGTTATTGGCAAAACGCCGCTCGCGCGTTTTTGCATGAAAAACGGGATGACGCTGCCGCGCGAGCCGATGACGTTGCCATAGCGCACCACCGAAAAGCGCGTGCGATGGCGGCCCGACAGCGCGTTGGCCGCGACGAACAATTTGTCGGACGCGAGCTTGGTGGCGCCGTAGAGATTGATCGGATTGGTCGCCTTGTCGGTGCTGAGCGCGATGACGTGCTTGATTTCCTGGTCGATGCAGACGTTGATGACGTTCTCGGCGCCCATGATATTGGTCTTCACCGCTTCCATCGGGTTGTATTCCGATGCCGGCACCTGCTTCATGGCGGCGGCGTGGATCACGACTTCGACGCCGTCGAGCGCGCGGTAGAGCCGCTCCTTGTCGCGTATGTCGCCGAGGAAATAGCGCAGCTTCGGCGATTGTATGGTCTGCTGCATCTCGAACTGCTTCAATTCGTCGCGGCTGAACACGACCAGGCGTTTCGGCTTGTGCTTTTCCAGCACGGTCTTGACGAAGCGTTTGCCGAACGAGCCGGTCGCGCCGGTTACGAGTATGGATTTTCCATTGAGAAACGACACGTTTACTCCATTACCGCGGTTAAAAGCTCGTTGCGCCGGCCCGCCGCTTCCTGCTGCCGCAGCGCCGGGAAAAAGCTGTTCGGGGAACCCAGTTCTTTGCCGAGTTTTTTGCGCGCCATCGTATTATCCAGCGACATGTCGGGCGAACGCCGGGCGACCAGGCTGTTGCGGGAGAGTTTACCACGCTGAATCAGCGCCACCGGCAGATCGAAAGCCCGCGCCAGCTGCAATGCAAACTCATATTTGGAAATCCGCTCGTCGCCGCCGAGATTGACGATCCCGCGTTCGT
>JAIOOZ010000129.1 GCA_021414185.1 Betaproteobacteria bacterium | reverse complement strand
GCCGATCTGGTCGGCGGCCAGGTGTCCCTCGAGTTCGGCACCGCGCTTTCCTTCCTGCCCTATATACAATCCGGCCGGTTGAAGGCACTGGCCGTCACCAGCCTGAAGCGCTCGCAGGTCATGCCGAACGTGCCGACGGTGGCGGAGTCGGGACTCAAGGGATTCGAAGCGCTGCAGTGGTTCGGCGTGTTCGCGCCCGCGGGCACGCGTCCCGACGTGGTCGCACGGCTGCACGACGAAACCGTGAAAATCCTCCGTACCGACGACATGCGCGAGCGGCTGAACAAGCTTGCCAGCGAAGTCATGGCCAACTCGCCGCAGGAGTTCGCGGCGTTTCAGAAGGCCGAGATCGCCAAGTGGGCGAAAGTAGTCAAGGACTCCGGCGCACGTATTGATTGAGTATTCCAAGATCGTCGTCCCCGCGCAGGCGGGGACCCAGGAGATTCGCGCTGGATTCCCGCCCCGGCCAAGTGTCTGCCGGGGCAGGCTCTAACGCGCGGGAATGACGACAAACACTTCGGCATTATCGGGTATAGAAGTTTTCTTACAGGGGCAGGAATGAGTAACTTACTGAAAGTCGCAGCGGCCCAGACCGGGCCGGTAATGACCGAAGACCCGGAGGCGATGCTGCCGGCGGCAATCGCCATGATGGAAGAGGCGGCCAAGCGCAACGTTGCGTTCGTGACGTTTTCCGAACTTTTCATGACGCCGTTTTTCCCCAACAAGCTGCGCCAGGACTTCGATCACTTTTTCGTCGAGGCGGACGGCCCGCTGATGAAAAAACTGTGCGGGCTCTCGCGCCAGCACGGTATCGCGACGATCTGGCCGTTCGGCGAGCGCACTGCGGCGGGCGGCTACTTCAATTCGGCGCTGGCCTGCGACGAGCGCGGCGAAGTGCTCGGCATTTACCGCAAGACGCATATCCCCGCATATTTCCCCGACGAAATCCAGGGCGGCACCGGCAGCTACGAGCGCATGTATTTCACGCCGGGGCCCGCGTTGCCGGTGTTCGAGTGGCGCGGCGTCAGATTCGGCATCCAGATCTGCTACGACCGTTTGTTTCCGGAACCGTCGCGCGTGCTGGCGTTGAAGGGCGCGGAAATCATTTTCATGCCGATCTGCTACTCGACTTACAGCGATCCCGGCCACCGCGGGACGATCTGGGACGTGCCGCTGCGCTCGCGCGCCTACGAGAACGGCGTTTACGTGGTCGCCGCCAATCGCGTCGGGCAGGAAGGTATACGCAGCCATCTCGGCCGCAGCATGGTGGTCGATGCCACCGGCGCCATCATGGCGGAGGCAGGCAACGCGAAGGAAGAACTGCTGGTCGCCGAAATCGATCTCGACAAAGTGCGTGGTGACCGCAAGAAAGTGCCGTGGTGGCGCGACCGCCGCATCGATCTATATAAGCCGGTGGTGGAATGACTCTGCGCCGGATGTGCGCGGCCGCTGTCTGCGTGCTGAGCTGCAATGCAATGGCCGCGGACTCGGGTTATCCGGCGCGACCGATACGTTTGATATCGCCGTTCACGCCGGGCGGCGGCAACGACCTCGTTTCGCGGTCGGTGGCGCTCGCCATGTCCAAAAACATCGGACAGTCCATCGTGGTCGACAACCGGCCCGGCGCCAACACCATAGTCGGCATGGAGCTGGTGGCGAAGGCCGCGCCTGACGGCTACACGTTGATCATGACGAGCAGCACGCAGGCGATCAACGCGACGCTGTATCC
>JAIOOZ010000270.1 GCA_021414185.1 Betaproteobacteria bacterium | reverse complement strand
ATGATTTCCCTCAGCAATGTCTCCAAACGCTACCCGGGCGGGCGGCAGGCGCTGCACGACGTGGGATTCACCATCGAATCGGGCGAACTCGCGTTCATCACCGGGCATTCGGGCGCGGGCAAAACGACCTTGCTCAAGCTGCTGGTCGCCATCGAACGTCCCACAACGGGCAGCATAGTCGTCAACGGGCAAAACGTCGGGACCCTGCAGCCGCGCGCGGTGCCTTTCCTGCGCCGCAAGTTCGGACTGATATTCCAGGACCACAAGCTGCTGTTCGACCGCAACGTGTTCGACAACGTGGCGCTGCCGCTCGAGATCGCCGGCTACGGCGTGAAGGACGCGGCGCGGCGGGTGCGTGCTGCGCTCGACAAGGTCGGGCTCCTTAAATACGAGAAAGCGCTGCCGATTACGCTCTCCGGCGGCGAACAGCAGCGGCTGTGCATCGCGCGCGCTATAGTCCACCGCCCCGCCATTCTGCTCGCCGATGAACCAACCGGCAATCTCGACGCCGATTACGCCGCGGAAATCGGCGAGTTGTTCCGCTCCTTCAACCAGGTCGGCGTCACGGTGGTGGTTGCAACCCACGACCAGGCGCTGCTGGCGCGACTGCAGCCGCGAGTCATCGCGCTGCGCAACGGCGAATTGGCGGCTGCCGCATGACAGCCTGGCTCGCCCAGCATGCGCGCTGCTTTGTCCTCACGCTGACCAAGCTGGCGCGCACGCCGCTCGGCAGTACGCTCAACATTGTCGTCATCGGCATCGCACTTTCTCTGCCGGTCGGACTGTATCTGCTGATCGACAATCTGCAGGCGGCGTCCGGCCAGCTGGCGGCGGAACCGCAAATCAGCGCATTCCTCGCGCTCGACGCCAGCCGCGCCGAGATCGCGCAAATCGAAGCGCGCCTGAAACAGAACCCGCGCGTGCTGCGTTACCGTTTCGTGCCGCGCGCCGAAGCCTTGCAGGAACTCAAGCAATCAAGCGGGCTGGCCGATGTCATCGACAGCCTGCCGCAAAACCCGCTGCCCGACGCGTTCATCGTCAATGCCAGGGACAATGCGCCGCAGGCGCTCGACGCTCTGCGCGACGAAATCAAGCAATTGCCGCGCGTCGTTCATGCCCAGCTCGACGCCGCATGGGCGCGCCGGCTGGATGCGACCTTGCGCTTCGGCCGCCTCGTCGTTTTATTTTTGGGTGGACTGCTCGCAGTGGCGCTGATCGCGGTCACCTTCAATACCATCCGCCTGCAGGTGCTGACCCAGCGCGATGAAGTCGAAGTGGTCAAACTGATAGGCGCCACCGACGCGTTTATCCGGCGGCCTTTCCTTTACTACGGCGCATTGCAAGGGGCGGCGGGCGGGTTGGTTGCGTGGCTCATCGTGAGCGGCGGCGTCTGGCTGGTAAACCATAACCTCGGCGAGCTGTCGCACGTGTATGCGTCGCTTTTTCAGCTGAAAGCCCTGACGCCGGCCGACGGTTTATGTCTGCTGCTGCTGCCGGCCGCGCTGGGTTGGTTCGGCGCCCTGCTCTCGGTCGGCAGGCATTTGGCGGTGATCGAACCGTAACGATTTAAGCTGTTGATCAATCGATAGTTTTTTGTATGTTCTCCGGCGGCACGCGCTGGAACTTTCCGGCGATTTGGCACTCATATAACCAGAGTGCTAAAATTCTTCGAAAGAGGCTAAAGCCATGACGAGTTTTGCGTTACCCATACCTTCCGCGACGGGCAGTCTGGATAGTTATATCTCGACGGTCAACCGCTTTCCCATCCTGACCCAACAGGAGGAAACGGACTTGGCGCGGCGTTTGCGCGACCACGAAGACCTGGACGCCGCACGTCAACTCATTGTTTCCCACCTGCGCGTGGTCGTTTCGGTCGCGCGGGGCTACCTCGGTTACGGCCTGCCGCAGGCCGACCTCATCCAGGAAGGCAATATCGGCCTGATGAAAGCGGTCAAGCGCTTCGACCCGGAACGTGGCGTGCGCCTGGTCTCGTTTGCCGTGCACTGGATCCGCGCCGAAATGCACGAGTTCATTCTGCGCAACTGGCGCATGGTGAAAATTGCGACCACCAAGGCGCAGCGCAAGCTGTTCTTCAATCTCCGCAGCATGAAGCCGGGGCTGAACACGCTGGAAACCCGCCTGGGCGGCCAGGACATCGCGCTCGAACCGCTGAACGACGACGCGGAAGAAAGCTATGCGCCGATTGCCTACCTCGCGGATACCGACAGCGAGCCGGGGCGAGTACTCCAACACGCGCAGGAAGAACGGTTAAAAACCGAAGGCCTTGCCCACGCAATCGAGAGCTTGGATCCACGCAGCCGCCGCATTATCGAAGCACGCTGGCTGAAGGAAAAAGACCAGGCAACGCTGCACGATCTGGCCGCGGAATTCGGCGTGTCGGCCGAGCGCATCCGCCAGATCGAGCACAAAGCCATGCAGAAAATGCGCGGGATGATCGGCGCCGCAGCCTGATCGGCTTTCGTCTGCAAAAAAGCGGGATGGCCGAGAGGCCCCCCCGCTTTTTTTATTGCGCGCCGCTTGCCACCCGCGAGAGGACGGTCAGCGCTCCTGCCAATGCGTATGGCCGCCGGCGCCCGGGAAGCCGAAGTCGCGGGGCTGCAGTCCCGCGTGAAACCACGTGACGAACGTATATACCGTGAAAATCGGCACGCGCAGATGTCTTTGCATGGCGGCAGCGTACGGGCCCATGTTGTGGTTCTCGCAAACGATCGCACCGACGTCCGGATGGCGCGTGAGCAGCGTTTCGCCGGCATCGAGAATGTCGCGCTCGGCCTGCGCGTAATCCATATCCAGCGTGTCGCCCAGCATGACGCGGGTAAATTCCTTGCCGCCCTCCGTGCCCATCACAGGGGTGTCGTGGGGCGCATTGACCGCATCCCAATGGTCCGGCGTAATGCGGTTGCCCTGCACCGACAGCACGCCCACGCGCTTGCCGGGCGGCAGCAGCGCCTGCACCAGCGGAATCTGCATCAATGAGGAACTTGCAACCGGCACATTGACATGTGCAGCGAGCTGCTTCTGAAAGATCGCGAGAAAACCGCCCGTCGTGGTGATGCCGTCGGCGCCTTCACGCACCAGTTCTTCGGCCGCCTTCAGGAAAGCGGGGCCGAGGCCCTTGCCCTGCTCATGGATGACGACGCGCGCGCTC
>JAIOOZ010000172.1 GCA_021414185.1 Betaproteobacteria bacterium | reverse complement strand
GGGGCCGGCAGGGCCGGCCCCGCGTTGCTGCTATTAGAAAGTTTTTTGAACGAAAACCGTGCCCGTGCTCTTGGCGACATTGCTCGGGTACGGACCCGACGCGCAGCCGAGGCCGGACTCGGTGTATGCACCGTATCCGCAAACGTCCGCGCCGGCGGCCTTGCTCCAGAACGCGCCGACCGTGAAGTCTTTGGGCAGCGCATAGCTCAGGCCGACTTTGTAATCCTTGTAGCTCGCGACGCTGTCGTTGCTGCGCACTACGCCGCCGACCGCCGCATTGCGCGGATCGGTGCCGGTAAACTTCTGGTAGCCGACGTGCAGGTTGATGGTCAGGCCGGTGTCGCCGATCGGCGGGTTGGCGCTGAGGTCGAAATAGCTGGTGCCGCGGGAGCTCGTCACGCCGAAGGTATGGTCGAGCATGCTGCGCGAGTATTTGAACGTGATCCATTTCCAGCTGGGGGCGACATACAGCTCGAACGTGTCGCCTTTCGGCACGCTGTTGGGCGCGGCAGCCGTAACTGCGGCCGGATTGATGTTGCCCGGGTACCAGTAATAGAGTCCGCCGAAATCGATCACGAAATCATGCGGCAGGCTCCATTTGTAGCCGCCGTAGAAATCCAGTTCCAGGCTGCCGCCTTCGCCATAGGTGCCGCTCACCGCGCCGGCCGCAGTCGTGGTGTTCTCCTTCAGCCAGCTGATGTTCGAACCCCAGGTGCCGAGGTAGAAGCCGGACTCGTGAGCAAAATCGAAACCTCCCTGCAACGCGGGTTTGCGCCCCGTCTGGGTCATTCCGCGGAATATATATTGACTGAATATTCCGACGTTGCCGGTCAACGTGTAAGACGGTTTGGGTTCCGCCGGTTTGGCGTCGGCTGCCGGTGCTGCCTGCCCGAAGGCCAGGCCAGGCAGGGCGATTGCTGCAGCAAGCG
Organism: Betaproteobacteria bacterium; assembly: GCA_021414185.1. Lineage (GTDB taxonomy): Bacteria > Pseudomonadota > Gammaproteobacteria > Burkholderiales > SG8-41 > PALSA-1004. The sequence goes on along the minus strand of JAIOOZ010000172.1, from coordinate 9,912 downwards.
CGCCGGCCTTAAGTGTTTTCTTGAACATGTTCATCCCTTTCGATTGTTAACAAATTTGTCGTATTACGGGGAGCGCTATCAGCATGTATCGTGCCAATATATAAATATCTGATTTTTAACAATAAAATAGCACAATTAATTCGCGAAGCCGGAATTTACCGCACTGAGATGAGGCGTAACGTATAGTCGCGCACCAATTTGGGGCTTGCCCCATTTTGCGACGCGGCATGGCGGGCGCGACGCATGGGTTTTGTTATTCTCCCGCGTCGCAGCGCCGGATTACGGGCCCGGCGCGGTGGTAAATTAAGCGGCCGAATAATCGTTCAGTTCTTTGGAGTGCAGCCGTGCTCAACCAGCCATTCATTGATGAAGTCAGCGCCAAAGTCAGGGAGATCCTGGCCAACACCCCCGCGCGGGATATTGAAACGAACATGCGGGCGATGCTCGCGGCGATGTTCGCGCGGCTCGATCTGGTCACGCGGCATGAATTCGACGTGCAGACCGAACTGCTCGCGCGCACGCGCGAAAAACTCGCTGCCCTGGAAACCAGGCTGACCGAGTTGGACAAGAAGGGCACGAGCTGACGCAGGTAGTTTATGTGGCGCGGCCGCGCGTGCGCCCGGCTATGACTTAAGGCCTAAATACCTCTGTGGTTGCGCCGCGTTAAGCGCTTATCGCAACCATGAACCCGGGTTTTTGGCCGGTCGCCAATGTCGCTTGCCGTGCTGTACAGCCGCTCGCTCGCAGGAATGGACGCTCCGCTCGTGACGGTCGAGACTCATCTCGCCAACGGGCTGCCGAGTTTTACCATCGTCGGGCTGCCTGAAGCGGAAGTCAAAGAGGCGAAGGATCGCGTGCGCGCCGCGCTGCAGAACGCGCGCTTCGAATTTCCGGCGCGGCACATTACCGTCAATCTGGCGCCGGCCGACCTGCCGAAAGAAAGCGGGCGCTTCGATTTACCGATTGCGCTGGGCATACTCGCGGCATCCGGCCAGGTGCCCGCAGGCGATCTCGCCGCGTATGAATTTGCGGGCGAACTTGCGTTAACGGGGGAGCTGCGGCCTATACGCGGCACGCTGGCGATGATGTGCGGCGCGAGCCGTGATGGCCGCGCGTTTGTGGTCCCGCACGAGAATGCGCCAGAAGCGGCCCTGGTCGAGGGTGCGAAAGTATATGCGGCGCGCACCCTGCTCGAAGTGTGCGCGCATCTCGCGGGCCGAGAATTGTTGCCGCTATGCCGCGCGGCGCCGGTGGCGGCGCCGGATCCTGGCCCCGATCTCGCCGACGTCAAAGGCCAGGCGCACGCCAAGCGCGCACTCGAAATTACCGCGGCGGGCGAGCATAGCCTGATCATGGTCGGGCCGCCGGGTGCCGGCAAGACGATGCTGGCGACCCGGCTCTCGGGCATCTTGCCGCCGATGACGCAGCAGGAAGCGCTGTGTTCGGCGGCGCTGCAATCGCTCGGCAGCGCCGGGTTCGACGTGCGCAACTGGCGGCGGCGCCCGTTTCGTGCGCCGCATCATACGGCTTCCGGCGTTGCTCTTGTCGGCGGCGGCAGCAATCCGCGGCCGGGCGAAATTTCGCTTGCCATGCATGGCGTGCTATTTCTCGACGAACTGCCCGAATTCACCCGCAACGTGCTCGAAGTATTGCGCCAGCCACTTGAATCGGGCCGCGTGACGGTATCGCGTGCCGCGCGGCAGGCGGAGTTCCCCGCGGAGTTTCAGCTCGTCGCGGCAATGAATCCTTGTCCGTGTGGATATCTCGGACACTACAGCGGCAAGTGCCGCTGCACGCCCGACCAGGTTGCGCGCTATCGCAACAGGATATCCGGGCCGCTGGTCGATCGCATAGATGTGCAGATTGAAGTGCCCGCGGTGGCGGAAAACGATCTGGTGCGCACGGCTGGCGGTGAGTCCAGCGACATCGTGCGCGCACGCGTGGAAGCCGCTTACGGTCGCCAGCACGAGCGCCAGGGCAAGCCGAACGCAAAATTATCGACGCGTGAAATCGACCGCATTTGCGTGCCTGATGCTGCCGGCGCGATGCTGCTCAAGCAGGCGATCAGCCGCCTTGGTTTGTCCGCGCGCGCCTATCATCGCGTGTTGAAGGTGGCGCGTACCATCGCCGATCTCGCCGGCGAGCAACCGATTGCGGGCGCGCATATCGCCGAAGCAATTCAGTTTCGGCGTTTCGACCGCGGCTGATCCGGCGCGCGCATCGAGCGCCGGGTCGCGCGTCTATAATCGACGCATGAATCCGTCGCAAATGCCGGTGTGCCCGTGTCGGGCATGACCGCGCAGCAACAAGCCGACCGCGCCACGCTCATTTTGGCCGCGATGCTGGCCGGCCTCGCCACGCTCGGTCCGTTCGCTATCGATACCTACATGCCGTCGTTTCCGGCGATGGCGCGTTCGCTCGACGCGACGACGCTGGAGATCCAGCAGACCCTGACGGCGTATTTGATTCCATTTTCCTTCATGATGTTGTTTCACGGCGCGCTGACGGATTCGTTCGGCCGGCGTCCGGTCATTCTGGCGGGGCTCGTGGTTTTTACCGTGGCATCGGTCGGCTGCGCGCTGGCGCAAAGCCTGCCGCAACTGCTGTTGTTCCGCGCGCTGCAGGGCATGTCGGCGGGCACCGGCATGGTGGCGGGGCGCGCGATGATAAGAGACGTTTATCCGGGCCACCAGGCGCAGCGCGTGATGGCCATGGTGACCATGATTTTCGGCTTGGCGCCGGCGATTGCGCCCATCATCGGCGGCTGGCTCGAAGTATGGTTCGGCTGGCGCTCGATTTTCGTGTTTCTCACTTTATTCGCTGCGCTGCTTTACGCGGGTTGCTACTACCGGCTGGCCGAATCGCTGCCGCCGTCAAAACGCCAGCCGTTCGCGGTACGGCCGCTGCTGATCAATTATTTCAAGCTGTTCGGCAGCGTGCGTTTCGGCCTGCTGTCTTCCGCCATCGCGCTGAATTTCGCCGCGTTCTTTTTGTATATCGCGTCTGCGCCGTCCGTGATTTACAACCTGCTGGGCCTGGGCGAGAGCCAGTTTGCATGGCTGTTTGTGCCAGGCATTTCGGGGGTGATTTTCGGCGCATTCCTGTCCGGCCGCGTCGCCGGCAAGTTGTCCCCGCGGCGCACCGTCCTGTATGGCTATAGCATCATGCTGGGCGCCGCGTCGTTCAATCTCGCTTACAACCTGTTGTTTCCTCCGGCGTTGCCGTGGACGGTGCTGCCGGTGATGGTTTACGCGATCGGTATGTCCCTGACGATGCCCAGCGTCAGCTTGCTGCTGCTGGATTTATTTCCGGACAACCGCGGGCTCGCCGCGTCTTTGCAGGGTGCGCAGCAGAGTTTTTTTTCGGGACTTGCGGCGGGATTGCTGTCGCCTCATATTTCCGGCACGGGGATCGGGCTCGCCGCCGGCATGGCGGTTTTGGTGGCGGGTGGATTGGCGTGCTGGTATGGCTATGTACGCATGACGAAAAAGGACTCCAGGGCATGAACGAAATTGTGAGCTGGACCGAGGAGAAACGCGCCGCGTACCTGTATCGCATAGTGGCCGCAAGCGAGGCCGGCACGCCGCGGGTGGCGTGACTTACTGTAGCGGGAATTTGCTGCTGGGCGTGGGCCTGAGCGAGCGGAGAGGCGAGAGGCGAAAGGGGAGGCGGGTTATTGTGCTCTGTTTTATGCGCCTTACGCCGCTCTCCTCACGCCTCCCGGCTTCTAACATTGTTCCCACGGCAGGCCGTCGAACCGCCAGCCGGTTTTCGCGCCGCGATGATGTTTATCGTCGAGTTCGCCTTCGAAACCGTGCAGCACGTTGTAGACCTTGGTAAAGCCGGCTTCCTCGAGCGCGCGGCCGGCGTCGAGGGAGCGGTTGCCGCTGCGGCAGATCAGGACCACCGGGCGGTTGACGCTGGTGGCTTTTTTCACGTGCGCGACAAAATCGGGGTTGATGTCCCAGTTGGGACCGTCGTTCCAGGCGACGTGGATCGCGCCGGATGGATGGCCGACGAACAGATACTCCATCTCGCTGCGGCAGTCGATGAAAATCGCGTCGGGATTTTTCTGCAGCAGCGCGTAAGCCTGCTTAGGTTCGAGGTGTTCCATCGTCAGCTTTCCCTGATTTCGAAGTCATGCGTGATCGCGGCGGTTTTTGCCAGCATGATGGACGCGGAGCAATATTTTTCCGCGGACAAATGAATCGCGCGTTCGACCTGCTGTGGTTTAAGACTCTTGCCGCTCACCACGAAATGAAAATGGATCTTGGTGAAGACCTTCGGGTCTTCTTCCGCGCGCTCGGAGGCGATCTCGACCACGCAATCGGAAATCGCCGCGCGCGACTTCTTCAGGATATGCACCACGTCATAAGCAGTGCACGCGCCGGTGCCGATCAGCACGGTTTCCATCGGCCGCATGCCGAGGTTGCGCCCGCCGCCCTCGGGCGCGCCGTCCATCACGATGGCGTGGCCGCTGCCTGATTCGCCGACGAAACACACGTCCTCCACCCATTTGATCCTGGCTTTCATGCTGCTCCCTTAATGTTTCATGACGACGTAAAACTATACCCGAGGGGCCCCAAACCGGCTGGCCGGTTCAAACCGGCGCGGCCGTCATCCGGCGACGCGGGATTGAGGGCTTGGCGGGTGTCCGCAGACCGTAAAGACGCCTGTTTTCAGGCCTCTTGGCAGGTTTGACAGAGAATCGATTTTTGCCATATAATCCAAAGCTTTCTGTCGTTTCTGACGGCAATTCCAACAAATTAACAAAGCAAGGCTGCGGGTTCGGTTATGAAAACATTTACGGCGAAAGCCCACGAAATCACGCACGACTGGTACGTAGTCGATGCGCAGGACAAAGTACTCGGGCGGCTCGCGGCGACGCTGGCACACCGGTTGCGCGGCAAGCACAAACCGGAATTCACGCCTCATGTTGATACCGGCGATTATATCGTGGTCGTCAACGTCGATAAGCTGCGCGTGACGGGCAGCAAGGCGCGCACCAAGCTCTATCACCGGCACAGCACGTATCCGGGCGGTATCTACACCACCAATTTTGAAAAGCTGCAGGCGCGCCACCCGCGCCGCGTGCTCGAAATGGCGGTCAAAGGCATGCTGCCCAAGGGGCCGCTCGGCTACGCGATGCTGAAAAAACTGAAGGTCTACGCGGGGACCGAACACCCGCACGCGGCGCAACTGCCGAAACCTCTCGAAATAAGGGCCTGATTCCATGCCAGCCAAGCAACCGCAGTACAACTACGGCACCGGCCGCCGCAAAAGCGCGGTCGCGCGCGTATTCATCAAGCCGGGCAAGGGCGACATCGTCGTCAATGACAAACCGGTCGACGTGTTTTTCTCGCGCGAAACCGGGCGCATGATCGTGCGCCAGCCGCTGGTGCTCACCGACAAACTGAATGCGTTCGACATCATGGTCAACGTAGACGGCGGCGGTGAATCCGGGCAGGCGGGTGCGGTACGCCACGGCATCACGCGTGCGCTGATTGAATTCGATGCGGCGCTGAAGCCGGTGCTGAAGAAGGCCGGCCTCGTCACGCGCGACGCGCGCGAAGTCGAGCGCAAAAAAGTCGGCTTGCACAAAGCGCTCGAAACGTTGACCGTTGGTTTCGGCCGTCAAAGCCGCCTGCGGGCGGCTTTTTCGTTTGTAACTTACAATAAGCGCGACCGCTTGATGTCGCGCGCAGGTGACGGGAATGGCTGATCAGAAAATTCTTAAAATCGGAGTTGTCGGCGGCACCGGCTATACCGGGGTCGAATTGCTGCGCCTGCTCGCGCAGCACAAGCACTGCGAACTGAAGGTCATCACGTCGCGCCAGGAAGCGGGCACGCCGGTCGCCGCCATGTTTCCGAACCTGCGCGGCCACGTCGATCTCGATTTCAGCGCGCCGTCGGATGCCGAGTTGAAAAAATGCGATGTCGTATTCTTCGCCACCCCTAACGGCGTCGCCATGCAGCAGGCGCGCGCCTTGTTCGATGGGGGCGTCAGGATCATCGACATCGCGGCGGATTTCCGCATCAAGGACGTCGCGACCTGGGAAAAATGGTATGCGACCAAGCACGCCTGTCCCGAGCTGATAGCGGAAGCCGTCTATGGCCTGCCCGAGGTTAATCGCGAGCAGATCAAGGGCGCGCGCATTGTCGCGAATCCCGGTTGCTATCCGACCGCCGTGCAGCTCGGCTTCCTGCCGCTCATCAAAAGCGGCAAGGTTGATCTCGAACATTTGATCGCCGACGCCAAGTCGGGCGTGAGCGGCGCCGGGCGCAAGGCCGAAGTGCATACCCTGTTCGCCGAAGCGTCGGACAATTTCAAAGCCTACGGCGTGTCAGGCCATCGCCACCATCCGGAGATTTCGCAGGGATTGAACGCCATGGCCGGACGCGCGGCGCGGCTCGTGTTCGTGCCCCACCTCACGCCGCTGATACGCGGCATACACGCGACGCTCTACGCGCAACTGACAGGCAGTGTCGATCTGCAGCAGTTGTTCGAACAACAGTTCGCCGACGAGCCGTTTGTCGATGTACTGCCGGCGGGCAGTCATCCGGAAACGCGCTCGGTGCGCGGCTCGAATATCTGCCGTATCGCCGTGCACCAGCCGCAGGGCGGCGACATCGCGGTGGTGTTGTCGGTGATCGACAATCTGACCAAGGGTGCAGCCGGGCAGGCAGTGCAGAACATGAACATCATGTACGGCCTGCCGGAGACGACGGGTCTGGAGCAGATCGCATTAATGCCTTAGTCAAAAGGCTGAAGCGGATGTTCGGCATTTCGGCGCCGCAGATGTCGGTGCGCGCCGCAGTGCCGTGGTACGTGCGCTGGCTGACCCTGATAGCGCTCGCCCTGGTGATTCTTTTTCTGTCGCGCGCCACTTACGATTTCGGCAAGAAATTCGCCGGCTTCGATCAAAGCGAAGCCGATCAGGAAGTGCAGCGGTTGGCGGCGACCAACGCCAGGATGCAGCAGGAACTTGCGCAAATGCGCGCCGAATTCGCGCAAAGCGAGCGCCAACTCCAGATGGAGCGCGCGACCTATGCCGATTTAGTCAAGCAGATGAAGACCTTGACCGAGGAAAATGCCGGCTTGAAGGAAGACCTGGCATTCTTTCAGACCCTGATGCCTTCCGGCGGCAAGGAGGGCGGGGTGGCAGTCAATCGCTTCCTGGTGCAGAATGACGCCCTTCCCGGGGAATACCGCTACCGCCTGCTGTTGACTCAGACCGGGCAGCGCAGCAAGGATTTCCAGGGCAGCTTGCAGTTCGTGGTCAACTTGCAGCAGGGTGACAAGAAAGTCGTGCTGACTCTGCCTGCCGAAGGCGAGGCGGACAAAGCGGTCAAACTTAATTTTCGCTTCTATCAGCGCGTCGAAGGCACGTTTCGCGTAGCCGCCGGCGCAGTGGTAAAAAGCATGCAGGTCCGGGTATTTGAAAACGGCAGCAAAGAGCCGAAGCTGACTCAGGCTGTAAACGCGTCATGACAGGGAGCAATCGCCATGTTCGGAAACGGCAAAACCAACAAACCCCAGAATCGCATCGACTGCCTGATCGGCGCCGGCACCACCATCGAGGGCAATATCACCTTTAACGGCGGTTTGCGCGTGGACGGCCACGTGCGCGGCAACGTCAACGCCGCGGATGATAAACCAGGTACTCTGGTTTTGTCGGAGCAAGCCCATATTGAAGGCGAAATCCGCGTTTCTCATGCGGTCATCAACGGCACCATCGTCGGTCCCGTGCATGCCGGCGAATACGCGGAACTGCAGGCCAAAGCCAATGTCACAGGGGATGTATACTATCGCACGCTCGAAATACAGCTGGGCGCGGTGGTGCAGGGGCGGCTGGTGTACCAACCCGAAGGCAAGTCCGACAAGGTTGTGCAATTGAAGCCGGCTACTGCCGACTGAGCAGCGTGTAGCAGCAGAACCCGAAGTTGCAGTTTACGGATTATCAGGAGTACAGCGCATGAATGCGATTACCGAAATGCCCGCCCCGCTCGTCTTTACGGACAACGCGGCGGCCAAGGTCAAACAGCTGATCGATGAGGAAGGCAATCTCGATCTCAAACTGCGGGTGTTCGTCACCGGCGGCGGCTGCTCGGGTTTCCAGTACGGATTCACGTTTGATGAAGCCGTCAGCGATGACGACACTTCCATGCAGAAAAACGGAGTCACCCTGCTGATCGACCCGATGAGCCTGCAGTATCTTGGCGGCGCTGAAATCGACTACCAGGAAGGTGTTGAAGGCGCGCAGTTCGTCATCAAGAACCCCAACGCCACCAGCACATGCGGCTGCGGTTCCTCGTTTTCAGCCTGAGCCAGACTTCAATCTTGTGTAAAAGGGCGCCGCTGGCGCCCTTTTTATTTCAGGCGCGATATAGCGCACCCAGAATCCGCGCGCCGCGCGCGCCGGTGACGGCAGGCAAATTGCCGGGCCGCGCATTGAGCGTTTGCTGCGCCAGCCACGCGAACGCGAGCGCTTCAACGTGCTCGGCGTCGACGCCGATAACATCGGTCGCGGCAACCCGGTGCGGAGCCAGCTGTTTGGTCAACAAGGCAACCAGCGCGGCGTTGCGTGCACCGCCGCCGCACAGATAAACCTCGATTGCACCGGCGCAGAATTCCGCGATCGCGCCGGCAATCCCTTGCGCAGTGAGCGCGAGCAGCGTGGCCTGGACATCGCCAGGTTTTTCTTTTCCTGCCAGCCGTTGCTCCAGCCATGCGAGGTTGAACAATTCACGGCCGGTACTCTTGGGCGGCGAGCGGCGGAAAAATTCGTCGGCGGAAAGCCGCGCGAGCAAAGCGGGAATCGCTGAGCCGCTTTGCGCCCACGCGCCGTCGCGGTCAAACGGCTGCCCAAGATGTTTTTGCGCCCAGGCATCCAGCAGCAGGTTGCCGGGTCCGCAATCGAAGCCGGTTACGGCGGCAGCGTGCGGCAGGTCAGTCAGATTGGCGATACCGCCGATATTCACAATCACGCGGTGCGCATCCGGGTTGGCGAACACCGCTTGATGAAACGCTGGCACCAGCGGCGCGCCCTGGCCGCCAGCAGCGACGTCGCGGCTGCGAAAATCGCAGGCTACGCTGATACCCGTAAGTTCGGCCAGCAGGGAACCATTGACCAGTTGCAGCGTGTAACCATCGGCGGGTTGGTGGCGCACGGTCTGGCCGTGACAACCGATGGCATTGACGTTCCGCATGTCGAACGAACATTGTTTCAGGAGCGTTTGCACGGTCGCCGCATACACACGCGCGAGTTCGTTTGCCGCGCGTGCCGCGCGCCGCAGTTCGTCATTTCCGGAGTGATTGAGCGCCGCCAGTTCCGACTTCAGCGCGGGCGCGAACGCCTGGTGACAATGCCCCAGCAAGCGCGGCGTGGCGGTGCAGAGATCGGCGAGTACCGCATCGACACCGTCGAGACTGGTGCCGGACATCAGCCCGACGTAGACCCCGGGCATTGGAAGCTAGTCGAGGCGCGCCAGGTTGGTGGTGCGCAAGAGGTCGAGGCGTTCCGCGTAGAGCTTGGCGGCGACGTCGAACTTGGGTTTTTGCGCGGGCGTGATGGGCGGTGCGGCGGGCATGGCGACGCGCAGCGGGTTCTGATGCACGTCGTTGATGCGGAACTCGTAGTGCAGGTGCGGTCCTGTCGCGAGCCCGGTCGCGCCTACGTAGCCGATGACTTCTCCCTGTGCGACGCGCTTGCCTTTGCGCAGGCCCTTGGCGATGCCCGACAGGTGGCCGTACCACGTCGTGTACTTGGATTGGTGACGCAGCACCACGGCGTTACCGTAACCGCCCTGGCGGCCCGCGATTTCCACCACGCCGTCTGCGGTCGCCTTTACGCGCGTGCCGGTCGGCGCGCCGTAGTCTATGCCCTTGTGCGCGCGCCAGGTCTGGAGCAC
>JAIOOZ010000171.1 GCA_021414185.1 Betaproteobacteria bacterium | reverse complement strand
AATGGTGCGCCCGCCGCGCATCAAGGAAGCGCCCGTGGCGATGGAGTGCAAGCTCATACAGATACTCGAGCTCGGCCGCCGCCCCAACCATCTCGTGATCGGCGAAGTCGTCTGGTTCCACTACGACGACGGCCTCGTCAATGACCGCTATCATGTTGACGTCGGCCGCGTGAATCCGATCGGGCGTCTCGCCGGCAAAGGCGGCTATACGCGCATCACCGACCGTTTTGAAATGCCGCGCCTGGCAGGCGGTTCGTCGGAATAGCGCGGTGCGCTGGTTTGCGCTTGCGTGTCTCGGCTTTGCGCAGGCAGCGTCGGCGCAGGACTACCCGGTAAAACCCATCAGGTTCATCGTTGGTTTCGTCGATAATCGCGCGGGCGGCAGCGGCACCATCGCTGCAGTAACGACCGCGAAGGCGCCGCCCGACGGCTACACTCTGCTCATGAGTTCGATCAGCACCATGGCAACGAACGTGAGCACGGTTGCCAGGCTGCAGTATGATCCGCTGCGCGATTTTGCGCCGATCACGCTCGTGCTGGTGACGCCTTATCTGGCAACGGTACAGGCGGTGCTGCCGGCAAACACCCTGCAGGAATTCATCGCACTGGCCAAAGCAAGACCCGGTCAGCTCAATTTTGGTTCGTCCGGTACAGGCGGCGGTGCGCATCTCGCGGTCGAGATGTTCAAGGTGATGGCGGGCATAGAACTCACGCACGTTCCATACAAAGGCTCGGCGCCCGCGCTGACCGATCTGCTCGGCGGGCATATCCAGCTCACGTTCAGCCAGCCGCCGCTCGTGCTGACCCACATCAGGAGCGGCAAATTAAAAGGGCTCGCCGTCACCAGCGCACGCCGTCTTGCCGCATTGCCGGAGTTCCCGACTATCGCCGAGTCCGGTCTCGCTGGGTATGACGCGACGTCATGGCAGGGCGCGGTGGCGCCCGCGGGCACGCCGCGCGCCATCGTCATGAAACTCAACAGCGAGATCAATCGCGCGCTCAAGCTGCCGGAGATCGGCGCGCGGCTGGCGGCGGAAGGTTCCGAGCCCGGCGCGACCACACCTGACGAATTCGCGGCTTATATCAAGCGCGAAATCGTAAAGTGGGCGAAAGTCATCAAGGAATCCGGCATTAAAGCGGAGTGATCCGAATCCACGATCAAAACGACGTGGAGTTTTGCCAACTGCGATATCAGCGCCACGACCAGAAGTCGCCGCGCTCCTGCATGAAATATTTTGCCAGTACCATCTTGTGCACTTCGGACGCTCCATCGACCAGCCGCGCCTGGCGCGCGTAGCGGTAAATCCATTCGAGCGGGGTGTCTTTCGAGTAGCCGCGCGCGCCGTTCAGCTGGATGGCCGTATCGACCGCCAGATGCAGCACGTCGGCGACCGCGACCTTGGCCATCGAAACTTCCTTGCGCGCGTAATCGCCGCGATCGAGCTTGTCGGCAGCGCGCATCACCAGCAGGCGGCCGATTTCTATCTGCATCGCCGCATCGCCCAGCAGCCATTGCACCGATTCGCGGTCGGCGAGCTTCACGCCATGTCCGCTGCGCTGCTCGACGTAGTCGGCTGCAATTGCCAATGAACGGCGCGCGAGGCCCAACCAGCGCATGCAATGTGTGAGCCGCGCGGGGCCCAGGCGTATTTGCGTATATTTCAAACCGTCGCCGACGTTCATGAGCCGGTTTTCATCGGCAATTTCGAGGCCGTCGAACTCGAGTTCGCAATGACCGCCATGCTCCTCGGGCCCCATGATGGGAATGCGGCGCACGATGCGCCAGCCCGGCTGGTCGCGGTCGAACAGGAATGCCGTGAGTCCCTTGCGCTTGTCGTCGGAAGTCTTGGCGATCAGGATGAAGTGCTGCGCGACACCCGCGCCGGTGATGAACCACTTGCGGCCGCGCACCACCCATTTATCGCCTTGCTTCGTTGCCGTGGTGAGCATCATGGTCGGGTCCGAGCCTGCGCCCGGCGCGGGCTCTGTCATCACGATTGATGAACGGACCTTGCCCGCAAGAATAGGCGCGAGCCAGCGTTCTTTCTGCGCCGCGGTGGCGACCTGGTTCAAGGAACGCATGTTGCCGTCGTCGGGCGCGGCGCAATTGAAAACCACCGGGCCGAAAATCGAATAGTTCATTTCTTCATAGCAGGCGGCGATGCCCGTCATGCTGAGACCTTGCCCGCCGGCGTCTTTCGGCATCTGCGGCAGCCACAGGCCCGCAGCTTTGGCCTTGCCGCGCATTTTTTCAAGCAGGTCAAGGCGGATGTTTTCGTGCTCGTCGAACGTTGCGGGGTCGCTTTCGAGCGGCAGCAGATGCTCGGCGACGAAGGCGCGATAGCGTTGGCGAAAATC
>JAIOOZ010000170.1 GCA_021414185.1 Betaproteobacteria bacterium | reverse complement strand
TCGGGTATGAACACGTAGCCGAATCCCCACACGGTCTGGATGTAAGCGGGCTTGGCGGGGTCGGCCTCGAGCAGTTTGCGCAGGCGCGAGATCTGCACGTCAATCGAACGGTCGAACGCGCCGAATTCGCGTCCGCGCGCGAGTTCCATCAGTTTGTCGCGCGAGAGCGGGGTGCGCGGATGCTGCACCAGGACTTTCAGCAGCGCGAACTCGCCGGTGGTCAGCGGCAGTTGCTCGCCGTTGCGGCTGATGCTGCGCGTGCCGAGGTTGAAGCTGAATTCGCCAAAGGTGACGACCTGCTGATCGGCGGTCGGCGCGCCCGGCGGTTGGGCGGCAGGGGCGCGCCGCAGCACGGCCTGAATGCGTGCCACCAGTTCGCGCGGATTGAACGGCTTGGGCAGGTAGTCGTCGGCGCCGACCTCGAGCCCGACGATGCGGTCGACGTCGTCGCCCTTGGCGGTGAGCATGATGATGGGCATCTTGTCGCCGAGGCCGCGCAGGCGCCGGCAGATCGACAACCCGTCTTCGCCCGGCATCATCAGGTCGAGCACCATCAGGTCGTAGCGCTCGCGCGCCAGCCAGCGGTTCATGTCGTTGCCGTCCGCCACCGCGCGCACGCTGTAACCCTGCTCGGAGAGGTAGCGGTTCAGCAGTTCGCGCAGGCGCACGTCGTCATCGACGACGATGATGCGGAGCTTCGTTTCGGTCATGGGCTGTTTCTCCATGTGCATCATGCTAGCGGTTTGATGGGGCCAGTTCCAGCGTTGCAGACGGCAATTGCGGTCCGCCGGCGGTATTTGAAACAGTTTGTTACAAAAAACCGCCTGCCATTAACAGCGTGCTTACACAGGCGGAGTAGCATGATGAACGTTGAAACAGGAATGGCGTTGACTGACGTGACGAACGCTGGTGCGTTTGATTATCACGGTAAAGCCCGCCGCCAACAAGGAGCACTGAAATGGAGTTTGCAACGCACAATTGGATGGCCGTGATGGCCGTAACGGCCATGTTCGCCGTCTATGCGCGCAGCCTGATTGCCGCGCGCGGTCGCATTTATAATGCACGAGACGATGCCGCGAGGCATCGCTAAATGCGTTGTCCTGCATGGAGCACGGGTCTATGAAAACTCTTCTCGTCGCGGTTCTCGCGCTGCTGACGGCAGCACTGCAGCCGGCGCAAGCTGCACAGTGGCGCGATTTCGGCCGCGGCGGCCATTTTCAGGCGCAGGCGGAGCGCCAGCGGCCGGGCGGCTTTCAGCGCCAGCAGCCGCAGCGTGAATTCCGCCGCCCCGAGCGCCAGCCGGAGCGGGATTATCGGCAACCCGAGCGGCGCGATGGCAGGCTCACCGACGAGGAGAGGCGCGATCTGCGCCGTGATCTCGACCGCGCCAACCGCGAAATTTACAAGGGCCGGTGAGATGCGGCCGCATGCCATGTTTGACCATATCGCCAAAAGGGAACCGCCCATGAAACGCCAATTGTTGATGTCCGTGCTGTCGTTCGTGTTGTGTTGCGCTGTCCCGGCCTTTGCCCAGGGCCTGCCGGGCGCCGCGGTGCGTTCGAACCCAACCGCGGGTGCGCCCGCCGACCGCGAGGCAATGAAAGGCCGCATGCAGGAACGCTGCCAGGAGAACCCGCAGCAGTGCGAGGAGATGAAGGCGAAGATGAAGCAGCGCCGCGAGCAGTGCAAGGCGGACCCGCAGAAATGCCGCGAAGAGATGAAGGCAAACCGGGAAGAGCGGTGCAAAGCAAATCCGCAGCGTTGTGAAGAAATAAAAGCAAAGATGAAGGAGCGCCACGAGCAGTGCAAGGCGAACCCGGAGAAATGCCAGGCCGACCGGAAGGCGCGTTTCGAAGAGCGTTGCAAGCAGAATCCGCAGCGCTGCGAAGAAATGAAAGCGCGCATGAAAGAGCGCGAAGCGCAATGCAAGGCCGATCCTGCCAAGTGCCGCCGGCCGGGCGCGAAGTAATCGCAGATGAAAATGGAACGCCTGCTTTATTGGACGCTGTTCGTCGCCGGCATGGTGCTCGCGGCGTGGTTGCCGGTCACCAGCGCTTATCCTGAGCTCGGCCGGCAGGTCGCCCAAATTCTGCTGTTTACGCATAGTTAGACGACGTGATGGCGGCCAAGGGCGCGCGCAAGGGTTGGTTGCATCACGTTGCGGCGATGACGCTGGGCGTCGCCATGCTCCTGCCTGCATCGTTGCTGGCTGCAGCACCGATGGGATTCGACGAAGCCCGCCACCTGCTGAACCGCACCAGTTTTGCGGCCAGCGTCGATGATATCAACGCGTTCGCCAAGCTGACGCGCGCGCAGGCCGCCGACCAGCTGCTGGCGTGGACGGCGGGCAACAAAGTCGTCACCCCGGCCCCGGCGTGGGTCAACGATTTCGAATCGCCGCGCCGCCTGCGCGCGATGAGCGAAGAAGAGCGCAAGCTCGCGCAGCGCGCGCAAGCCGAGAAAAGCGCCGAGCTGCGCGGCTGGTGGCTGACCGAAATGCTGACCACGCCGTCACCGCTGACCGAGAAAATGGTGCTGTTCTGGCACAATCATTTCGTTTCCAGCCTGCAGAAAGTGCGCTCGCCGGTGCTGATGTACCGCCAGCAGATGCTGCT
>JAIOOZ010000128.1 GCA_021414185.1 Betaproteobacteria bacterium | reverse complement strand
CGTACACGCTCGACGGCAAGCAGGAAAAGTTGTGGGTATTCACGACCCGCGCGGACACCATCATGGGCGTGACTTTCTGCGCCGTCGCGGCCGAGCATCCGCTCGCAACCCACGCCGCAAAAAATAATCCGCAGCTCGCAGTGTTCATCGAAGAATGCAAGCGCGGCAGCGTGATCGAAGCCGATTTCGCAACCATGGAAAAGAAAGGCATGCCCACCGGCCTTACCGTGGAGCATCCGCTGACCGGCGAAAAAATCGCGGTGTGGGTCGGCAACTATGTATTGATGGGTTATGGCGACGGCGCGGTAATGGGCGTGCCCGGCCACGACGAACGCGACTTTGCGTTCGCGAAAAAATACCTCCTCGACATCAAGTCCGTCATCGATGTGAACAACCAGACGTATTCGACCGACGCGTGGCAGCCGTGGTACGCCGAGCACGGCGTCTGCGTCAACTCCGGCAAGTACGACGGGCTCGACTATGCCGCCGCGGTAAATTCGATTGCCGCCGACCTGACCGCCAAGGGGCTCGGCGAAAAACAGATCATGTGGCGGCTGCGGGACTGGGGCATCTCGCGCCAGCGCTACTGGGGCACGCCGATCCCGCTGATTCACTGCGCGGCATGCGGCGACGTGCCGGTGCCCGACGATCAGCTTCCGGTCGTGTTGCCCGAAGACTGCGTGCCCGACGGCAGCGGCAATCCGCTCAACAAGCGCGCCGACTTCGTGAATTGCACCTGTCCGAAATGCGGCAAACCGGCAAAGCGCGAAACCGACACCATGGACACTTTCGTGGACTCGTCTTGGTACTACACGCGTTTTGCCTGCGCCGACCAGAAAAACTCCATGGTCGATGCGCGCGTCGATTACTGGCTGCCGGTCGATCAGTACATAGGCGGTATCGAGCACGCGATCCTGCACCTGCTCTACTCGCGCTTCTGGACCAAGGTGATGCGCGACCTCGGTCTCGCCAAACTCGACGAGCCGTTTGCCAGACTGCTGACGCAGGGCATGGTGCTGAACGAGATTTTCCTGCGCAAACCCGACGCCGGCCGCGTCACTTATTACAACCCGGCCGAAGTCGAGATCAAAGTCGATGCCAACGGCAAGCGCACGGGCGCGACGTTGAAAGCGGACGGCCAGCCGGTCGAGTCGGACGGCATCGGCACGATGTCGAAATCCAAAAACAACGGCGTCGATCCGCAATCGCTGATCGACGAATACGGCGCGGACACTGCGCGACTCTTCATGATGTTCGCCAGCGCGCCGGAAGATACTTTGCTGTGGAAGGACGACGGCGTCGAAGGCGCGTCGCGGTTTCTGAAGCGCCTGTGGAGTTACGGCGTGCGGTTCAGCGAAGGCGGTGGTGCCGCGAGCACGCCCGAAGCGCAGAAGGCCGCGCGCCTGGAAATCCATTCCGTGCTGAAGCAAGCCAACCACGACTTTGCCCGGCACCAGTTCAATACCGTGGCGTCGGCGGCCATGAAAATATTGAATGCGCTCGACCGGCTGCCCGGCGTGAGCGATCCCGTCGCCAAAGAAGGCATCTCGATCCTGCTGCGCCTGCTCTATCCGATTACGCCGCACATTGCGCACCAGTTGTGGCGCGACCTGGGCTTCGGCCCCGACATACTTGACGGGAAGTGGCCGGAAGTCGCGGCGGACGCGCTGATCGAGGACGAAATCGAGCTCGTGCTGCAGGTCAACGGCAAGCTGCGCGGCAATATGCGCGTCGCCAAGGACGCCGACCGCGCGCTGATCGAAAAGCTCGCCATGCAGAATGCCAACGTGCAGAAACACATAGCCGGTCAGCCGGTGAAGAAGGTGGTAGTGGTTCCCGGCCGGCTGGTGAACGTGGTAGTGTAAAGAGCGACAGTGCAGCGCAAGGAGCACGAAGTGACAAACACGACATCCGGAGTGTGGCACGCGATAGCGGGGATTTTCCGCCTCACACCTCACGCCTTGCGCCTCACGGTCAGCTTCGCGCTTTGCGCGACGCTGACTTCCTGCGGTTTCCATCTGCGCGGCCAGGCTTCGCTGCCGTTCGAATCGATGTACATCAGCGGCTCGCCTTCGTTCGCCAACCAGCTGGCGCGCGCCGTGCGCTCCGGCAGCAAAACGCGCGTCATCAACAACCCCAAGGAAGCGGAAGTCACGCT
>JAIOOZ010000169.1 GCA_021414185.1 Betaproteobacteria bacterium | reverse complement strand
CGGGTTTGCTACAATAGCCGCCCGGCCAAGCTGCGAGCTGCCATGTCCACTGTTCCGCACCTCACCACGGCCCTCACCGGCCCGTTGCTCGATCTTGAACGCAACATCCTCAAGGCCATGCCCGAGATCGAGCATTGGTTTCGCACCCAATGGCAGGAGCACGCCACGCCGTTCTATGCGTCGGTGGATCTGCGCAACAGCGGCTTCAAGCTGGCCCCCGTTGACACCAACCTGTATCCCGGCGGCTTCAACAACCTCAATCCAGAATTCGATGCGCTGTGCGTTCAGGCCACGATGGCGGCAGTCGAAAAAATCTGCCCCGATGCGCGCGGCGTTCTGCTGATACCGGAGAACCACACGCGCAACACGTTTTACCTGCAAAACGTCGTCGCCCTGCAAAAAATCCTGCGCCACGCCGGCATGATAGTGCGCATCGGCAGCCTGTTGCCCGATATCACGGCGCCCGCTGACATCGAACTGCCGGACGGCAGCAAGCTCACGCTGGAGCCGCTCGAGCGCCACGGCAACCGCCTCGGTATCGACGGCTTCGATCCCTGCGTCGTGCTGCTGAACAACGACCTCTCCGCGGGGCTGCCGGAAATCCTCAAAAACCTTGAGCAGACCGTGCTGCCGCCATTGCACGCCGGCTGGTACATGCGCCGCAAGTCCAACCACTTCGGCGTCTACAAGGAAGTCGCGACTGAGTTCGCCAAAGTGCTGGGGATAGACCCGTGGTTCATCAATCCGTATTTCGAGAAATGCGGCAAGATTAATTTCCACGAGCGCAAGGGCGAGGAATGCCTCGAAGGATATGTGTCGGAAATCCTTACCGACATCCGCGCCAAGTACAAGGAGTACGGCATCACGCAGGAGCCGTTCGTAATCGTCAAAGCCGACGCCGGCACCTACGGCATGGGCATCATGACGGTCAAAGACCCGTCCGAAGTGCGCGGGCTCAACCGCAAGCAGCGCAACAAGATGGCGGTGGTCAAGGAAGGCCTCGAAGTGCACGAAGTGCTGGTGCAGGAAGGCGTTTACAGCTTTGAAACGGTCAACGCCGCGGTCGCCGAGCCGGTCGTCTACATGATTGATCATTTCGTTGTCGGCGGCTTCTATCGCGTGCATTCGAGCCGCGGCCAGGACCAGAGCCTGAACGCGCCGGGCATGCAGTTCGCCCCGCTCGCCTTCGAAAAACCCTGCTACTCGCCCGATCTCGACGATCCGGATTGCCCGCCGAACCGCTTCTACGCGTACGGCGCTATCGCGCGGCTGGCGCTGGTTGCCGCCGCGCTGGAGCTCGAGCAGACCGAACCGGCGTTCGACGCCCACTCGATTGCCCCGGTGCGCGCGGTCGAAGGCTGATCCCAAACTCTGCTTCCATGAAGATCGCCTTTATCGTCGACCCGCTCGACGAGTTCAAGATTTACAAGGATTCGACGTTCGCGATGATGCGCGAAGCGGTGGCGCGCAAGCATGAGCTCTACGCGATGCAACAGGAAGACGTCGTCTGGCACAGTGGCGCCGTCACCGGCCACGCGCAAAGACTGCATCTGACCGGCGAGCCCGATGCGTGGTACCGGGTCGAACCGGCGCAGGCAAAGCCGCTCAAGAATTTCGACGCGGTGCTGATGCGCAAAGACCCGCCGTTCGACATGGAATACGTGTACAGCACTTATTTGCTGGAACTTGCGCAGGAGCAGGGCGCGCGCGTGTTCAACAATCCGCGCGCGATTCGCGACTGCAACGAGAAACTGACGATTGCGCGCTTCACGCAGTTCATCGCGCCGACGCTGGTCACGCGGCACGCTCACCTGATTCACGAGTTCCTCGCCGCGCACGGCGACATCATTCTGAAGCCGCTGGACGGCATGGGCGGCACTTCGGTATTCCGCGTGCAGGCCAGCGACCCCAATCTCAACGTAATCATCGAGACCGTCACGCACTACGGGCAGCGCACGATCATGGCGCAGCGCTACATTCCGGCGATCGTCGACGGCGACAAGCGCGTGCTGCTGATTGGCGGCAAGCCCGTGCCGTACGCGCTGGCGCGCATCCCGAAACCGGGCGAGACGCGCGGCAACCTCGCCGCGGGCGGCACCGGTGTTGCGCGCGAACTGACGCCGCGCGACCGCGAAATCGCCGAGACGCTCGGTCCGCTGCTGCAGGCCCAGGGCCTGTTGCTGGTCGGGCTCGACGTGATCGGCGACTACCTGACCGAAGTCAATGTGACGAGCCCGACCTGTTTTCAGGAAATCGCCGAGCAGACCGGTTTCAACGTGGCCGGCATGATGCTGGACGCCGTGGAACACGCCGTCGAACGCCGTTGAACGCAGGACGGCGGCGCGCGCCTACGTAGTATAATTTTGGTCGTTCGACCACTCCCCGCCCCCGCATGATAGGCATACTCATCATCACTCACGGCACGCTGGGCGAAAGCCTGATTCACTGCGCGAGCCACGTCCTCAACAAGCGGCCGCCGCGCCTGAAGCAACTCGGCGTCACAGCGCAGGACGACCCCGCGCTGCTGCTGCCGCAGGCGCGCGCGCTGGTGAAGGAACTCAACGAAAGCAGCGGCGTGCTGATACTTTCCGATATGTACGGCGGCACGCCGAGCAATCTTGCCTCCAAGCTGGTCGTGCCGGGCAAAATCGAAGCGGTGGCGGGTGTGAGCCTGCCGATGCTGATCCGCGTGCTTACCTACCGCGACCGCGACCTGCAAACCATCGTCACCAAAGCCATCAGCGGCGGCTGCGAAGGCGTGATCCGCGTGCCTGTGTTCAAGCTTCACAATGCTGCAACGGGAAGCTGAAATCATCAACAAGCTGGGCCTGCACGCGCGCGCGTCGGCCAAGCTCACGCAGCTGGCAGGCCAGTTCGCGAGCGAGATCTGGGTCGCGCGCAACGGCAGGCGCGTCAACGCCAAAAGCATCATGGGCGTCATGATGCTGGCCGCGTCCAAAGGCACCACCATCAATATCGAGACCAATGGTCCGGATGAAGAAGCCGCGATGACGGCATTGACCGGGCTGATTGCCGATTATTTTGGAGAAGGCGAGTAACTCCGAGAGGGGGGAGGAGAGAGGTGAAAGGCGTGAAAAACCTGACAGCATTAAAGCCCCGGGCCGCCTCACGCCTCACGCCTCACGTCTCTCCCGCGCCAGCGCAATGAGCCTTACCCTGCACGGCATTCCGGTATCCGGCGGCATCGCCATCGGACACGCGCACCTGGTGTCCCATGCCAGGCTCGAGGTCGCGCATTACGTGGTGCCGCAAGCCCAGATCGCCGAGGAATTGACGCGCTTCGACGCTGCCCTGACGACGGTGCGCGCCGAACTGGAGGAACTGCGCACGCAGATTCCGGCCAATGCGCCGCAGGAGTTTGACGCCTTCCTCAACCTGCACCTGATGATACTGAACGACACGACGCTGTCGAAAGCGCCGCGCGTAATCATCGCAGCCGAACAGTGCAATGCCGAATGGGCGCTGAAAGTGCAGCTCGACTCGCTGCTCGACCAGTTCGACCAGATCGAAGACGGCTATCTGCGCGAGCGCAAAGCCGACGTCATCCAGGTCGTCGAACGCCTGATGAAAGTGCTGTTCGGCCAACCCGGCTACACGCCACCGGAGCGCGCGGGCGACGAACAAAACCTGATCCTGGTCGCGCACGACCTGTCGCCGGCAGACGTGATCCAGTTCAAACAGCACCAGTTCGCGAGCTTCATCACCGATCTGGGTGGCACCACGTCGCACACCGCGATCGTCGCGCGCAGCCTCAACATCCCGTCGATCGTCGCATTGCACCACGCGCGCCAGCTGATCCGCGAAAACGAACTGATGATCGTCGACGGCACGCAGGGCGTGATCATCGTCGATCCCGATCCGCAGGCGCTGGCCGAATACAAGCTGCGGCAGCATCAATGGGAGCTCGAACGGCAAAAACTCAAACGCCTGCGCGACACCCGCGCGGCCACTCTCGACGAGATCGAAATCGAGCTGCAGGCCAACATCGAGCTGCCGGACGACATCGCGGACGTGCGCGAAAACGGGGCGACCGGCGTCGGTCTCTTTCGCACCGAGTTCCTGTTCCTGAACCGCGACAACCTGCCCGACGAGGACGAGCAGTTCGAGGCCTACCGGCGCGTGGTGCGCGAAATGGAGGGCCTGCCTGTCACCATCCGCACCTACGACCTCGGTGCCGACAAGCAGATCAACGGCTCCGTATCGACGGGTACCAATCCGGCGCTGGGTCTGCGCGCGATCAGGCTTTCGCTGACCGAACCGCAAATGTTTCTGGCGCAACTGCGCGCGCTGCTGCGCGCCTCGCATTACGGCAAGCTGAAGATCCTCATCCCGATGCTGATGAGCGCGCCGGAAATCGCGCAAACGCTCGGCCACATCGCGCAGGCCAAGCAGATGCTCAAAGACAAGTTCATTCCATTCGATCAAAAAATCCAGGTCGGCGGCATGATCGAGATCCCGGCGGCGGCGCTGGCCATCAACACGTTCATCAACAAACTCGATTTCCTGTCGATCGGCACCAACGACCTTATCCAGTACACGCTCGCGATCGACCGCACCGATGATACCGTCTCCCACCTCTACGATCCGCTGCATCCGGCAGTGCTGAACCTCGTCGCGCACATCATCAAGGCCTGCAACAAGGCCGGCAAGCCAATCGCCCTGTGCGGAGAGATGGCGGGCGACGTGCAGCTGACACGCCTCCTGCTCGGCTTTGGGCTGCGACAGTTGTCGATGCATCCGGCGCGCCTGCTCGAGGTCAAGCAGCAGGTACTGAGAACCCGCTTGCGCGATATCGTGCCCCAGGTCGGCAAAATGCTGCGTGCCGACGACCCGGACAAGCTGCGCGCGATGCTGGCGCGCCTGAACGCATAAGCCCTGCTACGCCAGCACCTCAAGGCGGTCTGCCTGCTTAACGCTTATTTGACAACTCCAGCCGTGAGGCTGTAAGGTTGTGACAGTTTTTGTGCGCCGATTTGAGTTCAGCTTGCGGGCGCCTAATAAATCCGGCTAAAGAGAAGGACAACCCGGGACTAGCGCAAGCGGACCGGGTTTTTTCGTTTATGGACAACACGGCAGATCCACATTCGGTAGGGGCGGTCACTCCGCGCCTCGCGAAATTTACCGAGCCGCTCGTGCTCGCGAGCGGCGCGACGCTCGCCGGCTATGAACTTGCGTTTGAAACGTACGGCACGCTCAATGCCGACAAATCGAACGCAGTGCTGGTTTGTCATGCGTTGAACGCTTCGCATCACGTGGCCGGCTACTACGCCGACGATCCGAAGAACGTCGGCTGGTGGGACAACCTGATCGGCCCCGGCAAGCCGCTCGACACCAATCGCTTTTGCGTGATCGGCGTCAACAATCTCGGCGGCTGCTTTGGTTCCACCGGCCCGTCGTCGCCCAATCCGGCGACGGGCAAACCATGGGGCGCGGATTTTCCGCTGGTCACGGTGGAAGACTGGGTCACCACCCAGGCGCGGCTCGCCGATCAACTCGGCATCCGGCGCTTTGCCGCGGTCTTGGGCGGCAGCCTCGGCGCGATGCAGGCGCTGTCATGGACCATTCAATATCCCGAACGCCTCGGCCATGCGCTGGTAATCGCGTGCGCGCCGAATTTGTCGGCGCAGAATATTGCGTTCAACGAAGTCGCGCGCCAGGCCATCATCACCGATCCCGATTTTCACGGCGGGCATTATTACGAGCACAACACGCGGCCGACACGCGGCTTGCGGGTCGCGCGCATGGTCGGCCACATCACTTACCTGTCGGACGACGAGATGGCCAGCAAGTTCGGGCGCCAGCTGCGCCACGGCAAGCTCAATTACTCGTTCGGCGTCGAATTCGAAATCGAGTCCTACCTGCGCCACCAGGCCGATAAATTTTCGGACTATTTCGATGCCAATACCTATCTGCGCATCACCAAGGCGCTCGACTACTTCGACCCGGCCGCGGCGCATGGCGGCAACCTGAGCCTTGCGCTGGAGCCCGCGACGGCAAGCTTTCTGGTGGTCTCGTTTACCACCGACTGGCGTTTTTCGCCCGAGCGCTCGCGCGAAATCATCAAGGCGCTGCTCGACAACCGGCGCGACGTGACTTACGCCGAGATCGAAGCGCCCCACGGCCACGATGCTTTCCTGCTCGACGATGCACGCTACCACCGTCTGGTTGCCGCTTACTTCGAACGCATCGCCGCGGGGTTGACCGCATGAATACCAACGCGATGCAGCGCGCCGATTTTGCAGCGATCGCCAACTGGATCAAATCCGGCGCCCGTGTTTTGGATCTTGGTTGCGGCGACGGCACGCTGTTGCGCTTTCTCGCCGATCAGCGCGACACCATAGGCTATGGCGTGGAGATCGACGACGACGGCGTGCTGGCATGCGCCAGAAACGGCGTTAACGTAATCCAGGGCGATATGGAACGCGGACTGTCTTCGTTCGCGGACGATTCTTTCGACTACGTGATCCTCTCGCAAACGCTGCAGGCGGTGCGCAGCAGCGAAAATGTCGTGCGTGAAATGCTGCGTGTCGGCCGCCAGGGCATAGTTACCTTTCCGAACTTCGGCTACTGGCGTAACCGGCTGCAGGTCATGTTCGGCAACATGCCGGTATCGGACAACCTGCCGTATGCCTGGTTCGATACGCCGAACATCCATCTGTGCACGACCACCGACTTCGAAAATTTTTGCGGTACGCACGGGGTGCGCATTCTCGAACGCATCGTGATGACTGACGGCAACGCCGTGACGGTAATGCCGAACCTGCTCGGCAGCCTCGCGGTGTACCGCTTCGAGCGCGCCTAGGGTGGCCGAACCGCTTCCCACCCGCGACGGCTGGCGCCAGGCGCTCTTCAACCGGCGCATGCTGATCTGCGTGTTCACCGGCTTCAGTTCGGGCCTGCCGCTGTATATCCTGCTTTCCCTGTTACCGGCATGGCTGCGCTCCGAGCACGTCGATCTGCGCGCCATCGGCTTGTTCGCGCTGGTGCAGTTTCCGTTCAACTGGAAGTTTTTGTGGTCGCCGCTGCTCGACCGCTACGCGCTGCCCGCGCTCGGCCGCCGGCGCGGCTGGATGCTCGCATCGCAAATCGCGCTGCTGATTGCATTGCCCGTGTTCGGCGCGCTCGAGCCGCAATTCGATTTGTTGGCGATTGCGCTGCTGGCGATGGGCGTCGCGTTTTTCAGCGCGACCCAGGACATCGTGCTGGACGCTTACCGGCGCGAGATCCTCTCCGACACCGAGCTTGGCCTCGGCAGCTCGATCCACGTCAACGCGTACCGAATCGCCGGCCTGGTGCCGGGTTCGCTGTCGCTGATCCTCGCCGACATCCTGCCGTGGAGCAGCGTATTCTTCATCACTGCGCTTTTCATGCTGCCGGGCATCGTCATGACGCTCACGGTAAGCGAACCGGCAATCGCCGGCGCGCTGCCGCGCTCGCTGCGCGACGCGGTAGTCGAGCCGTTCCGCGAATTTATCTCGCGCGCCGGCCTGCGCCCGGCGCTGCTCATGCTGGCGTTCATGGTGCTCTATAAACTGGGCGACAGCATGGCCACCGCGCTGGCGACGCCGTTTTATCTCGACATGGGATTCACCAAGACCGAAATCGGTCTTATCGCCAAGCACGCGGGCTTGTGGCCGAGCGTGATCGGCGGGCTGCTCGGCGGCATCTGGATGATCAAACTCGGTATCAACCGCGCGCTGTGGCTGTTCGGCGTGGTGCAGCTGGTGTCGATACTCGGTTTCGCTTTACTGACGCAGTTTCCGCAAGACCGCGTGTTGCTGGCGGTGGCCATCAGTTTCGAAGCGCTCGGCGTCGGGCTCGGCACCGTCGCGTTCGTCGCCTATATCGCGCGCGCGACCCACCCGCTCTACACCGCCACCCAGTTCGCGTTGTTTACCAGCCTCGCCGCGGCGCCCCGCGTGGTCATCAATTCAGTCACCGGCGTGCTGGTCGAACAAACGGGTTGGCTGAATTTTTTCTTTCTCTGCACGCTGCTGGCCGTGCCCGGCATGCTGCTGCTGCCCAAAGTGGCGCCGTGGAACGGCGACCAGCCGACGCCTAAGGGCGCGATGAACCCGCCATAGCCGGCAACGCCGGCGCAGACTATTTTTTTGCCGGCTCTTTCTTGCCGAACAGGTTGCCGATGGCCTGGCCGGCTTTTGCGCCCAGCCCGGTGCCTACGCCCGGCATCAGCACAGTGCCGATGGCCGCTCCGGCCATGGACGCGGCCGTTGGGTAGAGCAACGGCGAATGGACCGTGCCCGCGACGTTGAGCGGGATACCCGTGCTGGTGCCCAGCGCATGGACCTGCGCGTTTATTCGTCCTGACAGCTCCTGCCTGGGAGAAATGTTGACATTGCCGTCCGCGGACAGCGCACCCGAGGATATCTTCAACTGCGTAAACTGGTGGGCGCCGCGGTCCCTGACGAGATGGCCGGACAACTGGTCGAATTTGGTCTCGCCGCCGCCGGTATCTTTTTTGATCAGGCTGGTCGCCGCTTTCTGGATGTCGACGCCATGCAGAATGCCGTTCTGCACGTTGAACGGCGTTTCCAGATGCAGTGCGTTCAGGATCTGGCCGGCATCGGCCGCCGCCGCCGAGAACACCGGTTTCGCGTTGAGCCTTCCGCTCATGTTGGTGCCCGGCGAGATCAGCGGCACCAGTGATTTCAGCTCAACCTGGTCGATGTCAAGGTTGCCCTTGACCTGCAATCCTTTTTGCCACGCCGCGGTCGCTTTGCCGTTCACCGTGCCGCCATACAGCTTGACGGAAATTTGACTGAAATCGGCGTTGTTGAGCGTTGCCACACCCTTGATGATGAGCTCGTCGAATTCGATGGCCGGCCCGACCGGCGATTTCCAGGATTTCGCCGCGGCGTCGATCAGGTAATTCGACTTGTCCGGTTTGACCGAAACCTTGAGTTTGCCGTCCTGCGTGGTGATCAATGCTTCTGCAGGCTCCCCTTTGCTGTCGAGGCTCACGCGCGCGTCAAACGGGCCGAAGCTCGACTTGTCGAATTTGACCAGCGCGTCATCGAGACGGATGTTTTCTATTCTGGCAAGCGGCGGTTGGTCGGGCGTTTTCGCGCCGTCTGTTTTGCTCCATGCGGGAATCTTGTCGATCGCCTTCTGCGTCAGCACCAGCGACTTCAATTCAACGGTCTTGATGACTTTCGTGGCCGCGAAAAGTGAAAACAACGCAGGCGTCACGGTAACTTTACCGAGCTTGATGTCTTCGGTCTTGCCGACTGCGATGCCGTCGATGGTCACATGCGGCAGCGGCAGCATGCCGAACTTGATGCTGGCTATTTTTACCGGCTCTTTTAACTTCTCCGAAGCTTCTTTTTCGATGCGCGGAATATAATCGTCCAGCGTAACGAAGAACGGCACGGCCGCCGCAACTGCGAGCAGCGCTCCGAGCGCGATCAGGATGCGTTTAAGCCATTTCATAAGCGGTATCCGGAAGACTGCGGGATGGAGAGCATGGACTCATCGCTGCGCGCGCGCAACCCGCTGCGCGCCAGGCAACGCGGATTTTCATGATACATTGGGTTGTCTTTTCGTTACAGGAGATTACGATGCAAACACTCATCCTATATATGCCGGCGCGCTGGCACCTGTTCCTCAAGACTTTTTCGCTGGGGCTCCTGCTGGCCGTTACACTCGCCGCGGTTCCGGTGCTGGCCGCCGACGCCGCCAAAAAAGATACGGAAGCGGACACTTACGATCAGGACTCCATCGTCAAAGACGCAGCCGATTTTTTCGGGCAGGGCGCGGAGGGCCTCGCCAAGGTCATCGAGAAAGCGTTCAAGGAACACGGCCGGCCCAATGGCTATGTCAAAGGCCAGGAAGCGGGCGGCGCCGTTACGATCGGCCTGCGCTACGGTGAAGGCACGCTGCAAATGAAATCCGGCGCGACCAAAAAAGTATTCTGGCACGGCCCGTCCATCGGTTTTGACGTGGGCGGCAATGCCTCCAAGGTTTTCATACTGGTCTACCACCTGCCCAACACCGAAAAAATCTTCATGCGCTTCCCGGCAGTGGACGGCAGCCTTTACTACGTGGGCGGGGCCGGCATCAATTATCAGAAGCGCGACAAGATCGTGCTCGCGCCCATCCGCCTGGGCGTCGGCCTGCGCGCTGGTGCGAGCGTGGGCTATATGCACTACACCAGGAAAAAGACGATCAATCCGTTCTGAGCGCCGGGCACGCCGGACGGTTGAGTGCCCGACCTGTTAAAGCAACGCCCCGCGCGCGGTGATCGGCCATAGCGCCTCGACGCGGCCGTTGCGCATGCACACGAACCAGTCGTAAAGATTGACCGTCGGGTCGCAATGTCCGGGTATGAGTTTCAGCTTGTCGCCGACCTTGAAGCGCGTCGCCCCCCTGCTCTGCAGCACGCCGTGTTCGTCCGACGCTTTCACGTAATCGACGTCCGCATAATCGGCGACGCGCGGCATGCCTGAGTCGATGCTCGACGCCTTGAGGCCGGCATCGACGACCACGCGCTCCGGCGCGGGCGCGCTCATCACCGTCGTCCACACGAAAAGGCTGTGCTCGAACTGCGGGATGCCGCTTTCGGTCCATTCGTTCTTCGCGTAATCGGCATCCATGAATATGTACGAGCCCGCCTGCAGCTCGTGATAAACGCTGCTCGCCGCCTCGAACATATAACTGCCGGTGCCGGCGCCCGTCACGTAATCGCAGGCAATCCCGGCTTCGCCCAACAGGCGAGTCGTCGCGCGCACGTGCCCGACCGCTCGCGTGATTGCATCGCGGCGCTCATCGACCTTTCGGATGTGCTGCGCCGAGCCCTGGTACGCTTGTAAACCGGCGAAACGCAGATTGCCGCTGGCGGTAATTTGTTGCGCAAGTGCTACGACCGGTGCACCGGGCTGCACGCCGCAGCGGCCGGCGCCGACGTCTACTTCGACGAGGACGTCGAGCTTGACGCCCGCGGCCCGCGCCGCCGCATCGAGTGCTGCGACATTGCCCGCATCGTCGGCGCACACGGCAACGTGCGCGCGCTTGTTGAGTTCGGCAAGCAATTTCACTTTGGGCGCACCGACGACTTCGTTCGCAACCAGAATGTCTTTCACGCCGCCGGCGATGAGCGCCTCGGCTTCGCTGACTTTCTGCACGCAGACGCCGGCCGCGCCGAGCGCGATCTGCCGCAACGCGATTTCCGGGCACTTGTGACTTTTCGCGTGCGGCCGCAGACGTATGTTCCTGCCATGCAACGATTCCGGCAGGCGCTTCAAATTGCGCTCGAACGCATCGAGTTCGAGCATCAGGCAGGGCGTGTCGACTTCGGCAAGCGGCATGCCGACTGCGGCGGCGGGACGAAAACTCATAGGGACCTCATACAGGCGGCAAATTAAAGCTTGTAGTCGTAATCGATGATCAAAGGCGCGTGGTCGGAGTAGCGTTCGTCCTTGTAGATCTTCACCTTCTTCGCGCACGCGGCGATGGCGGGGGTCGCGACCTGGTAATCGATGCGCCACCCGACGTTCTTCGCCCACGCCTGGCCGCGGTTCGACCACCACGTATATTGTTCTTCGCGCTGGTCAATGCAGCGGAACACGTCGACGAATTTCAGTTCGTTGTATATTTTCGTCAGCCACTCGCGCTCCTCGGGCAGAAAACCCGAGTTCTTGCGGTTGCCGCGCCAGTTCTTGAGATCGATTTCCTTGTGCGCGATGTTCCAGTCGCCGCACACGATGAATTCGCGTCCTTCCTTCATGAGCCGCGTCATATGCGGATAAAACTCCGCCATGAAGCGGTACTTCGACTGTTGGCGGTGCTCGCCGGCCGAACCCGACGGCAGGTAAACCGAGATCACCGATAGCCTGCCGAAATCGGCGCGCACATAGCGGCCTTCGGCGTCGAACTCGCGCACGCCTATGCCCTCGCTCACGCGGTCGGGCTTCACCTTCGAATAAAGACCGACGCCGCTATAGCCTTTTTTCTCGGCATAGTGAAAATACCCGTGAAAGCCGTGCGGAGCGAGCATTTCCGCCGTCATATCCGCGGCCTGCGCTTTCAACTCCTGCACGCAGACGATGTCGGCCTTCTGGCGCGCGAGCCAGCGCAAAAATCCTTTGGAAGTCGCCGAGCGGATACCGTTGAGATTCGCAGTGATTACGCGTAACATAATGTTTATGAAACGTTAAATTTAGGGTGCTCGCAGGATTTTCATGCCGGACAATTTCAGACAGGACTTCATCCGGTTCGTGGTGGGACAAAAGGTGCTTTATTTTGGTGAATTCAAAACCAAGGCGGGCCGCTTGTCGCCGTACTTTTTCAATGCCGGGCTGTTTTACGACGGCCAGTCGCTGAAACAACTCGCGCAATTTTACGCGAAAGCCATACTCGCTGCCCGCGTCGAATTCGACATGCTGTTCGGCCCCGCCTACAAGGGCATTCCGCTGGTAGCGGCAGTGGCTATGGCACTGGCCGACACGGGACGCAATGTGCGCTACAGTTTTAACCGCAAGGAAGAAAAAGACCACGGCGAAGGCGGCATGGTGGTCGGCGCGCCGCTGGCGGGCCGCGTGCTGATCATAGACGACGTGATTTCCGCCGGCACCTCGGTGCGCCAGTCGGTAGAAATCATCAAGGCGGCGCAGGCCGTGCCGTGCGGGGTCGCCATCGCGCTCGACCGCATGGAACGCGGCACGAGCGAGCTGTCAGCCGTGCAGGAAGTCGAGCGTTTATATGGAATGCCGGTGATCAGCATCGCGCGGCTGGACGACCTGGTGGCTTATTTGCAGACGGATGGCGGGATGTCCGCCAACCTTACAGCGGTAAACAAATACCGCGCACAATACGGAGTAAAGGCACATGCATAATTTACGAGCGGTTTCCCTGGTTGCCCTGTTGCTCGCAGTCGGTATGGCGCACGCCGCCGATGCGCCCAGCGGCAAAATCGTGTGCTGGAAAGACAAAGCCGGCAAGACGGTCGGCTGCGGCGACAAGGTCCCGCCCGAGTACCAGGACGGCGCCTCCAAAGAACTCAACAAGCGCGGTGTGACCGTCAAACAGTCCGACCCGCCGTTGACGCCGGCCCAGCAAAAAGAACTTGCGGCGGAAGCGGAACGCAAAGCGGCGGCCAACCAGATTGCGGCCGAACAGAAGCGCAGGGACAAAGCGCTGCTGGACACGTTCACCACGGCCAAGGAGATCGATCTCAAGCGCAATCGCGATATCCAGCTGATCGCGTCGAACATCGAAGCGCAGCAGACCAACCTGAAGAACGCGAACGACCGCCAAGCCGACGCGCGCGGCCGCATCGAGCAATTCAAGAAAGAAAACAAGCCGGTGCCGGCGGCGACGCAGGAAGAGTACGATCGCGCAGAAGCGGGCAAGACCAAGATTCAGGCGCAAATCGCGCAGAAGCGCAAGGAAATCGCCGACCTGAACCAGCAGTATGACGATATGAAGAAACGGTTTGCCGAACTGACCGGCACCGCAGTGGAGCCGACACCGACAACTGCGCCCGCTCCTGCTCCTGCAGCGGCCGCGAAACCCGCGGCGACCGCGCCGGCGCCCGGCACGGCAGCTGCCAAGAAGTAAGCCTGGCCCGGCTAGTTTCCGCCGAGCTTTTGCTTCAGCAGCGCATTGACCTGCGACCTGCTGCGCGTTGGCGGCGAGGACCTCGTCGATAATTTTTTCGATCGCACCCGAATCGGAAATTTGTTTCAGGCCGCGCTTTTCGATGATCGCGTCGGCCGCGTTATCCCCCGCCGCTTCACCTTTCCACATCGCATCGAATACGTCCTTTGCGATCTTGCCGGAAATCGTGCCGTCGGCAATACGCTCGACGAGCCCGCGCAATTGTTGCGAAGTGATCGGGCTTTGGGCGATGGCTATGCCATCGTGATTCAGGCTCGCATTCAACGCGCCGGCAATCCAGTTGGCGCTCTGTCTGATAACCTCTGCACCCGCGCCTTTTGCCGTGGCTTCGAAAAACTGCGCCATATCGATGCTGCCGGTAATCACCGCCGCGGTCGCCGGCGCGAGACCGAATTCGGCCGTGAGCTTGCGGTACTTTGCGGCCGGCAATTCAGGCATCGATTGCGCAACCTCGTCCATCCAATTCTGTCCGACTTCGAGCGGGAGAAGATCGGGGTCGGGAAAATAGCGATAGTCCATCGCGTCTTCCTTCGAGCGCATCGAGCGCGTCTCGTCGCGGTCCGGATCGTAAAGCCGGGTTTCCTGCCGGATGGTGCCGCCATCTTCGATGATTTCGAT
Organism: Betaproteobacteria bacterium; assembly: GCA_021414185.1. Lineage (GTDB taxonomy): Bacteria > Pseudomonadota > Gammaproteobacteria > Burkholderiales > SG8-41 > PALSA-1004. Next base: position 2,258 of record JAIOOZ010000169.1, on the reverse strand, counting down.
CTGGCGGCGCACCTCGAATTTGATCGCCTGCTCCATGAAGCGGAAGGAATTCAGGTTCTTGATTTCGCAGCGTGTGCCGAGCTTGTCCGAACCTGCCGGCCGCACTGATACGTTGGCGTCGCAGCGGAACGAACCTTCCTGCATATTACCGTCGCAGATGCCGATCCAGCGCACCAGCGTGTGCAGCGTTTTGGCGTAAGCGACCGCTTCCTCGGCGCTGCGCATGTCGGGCTCGGTCACGATTTCGAGCAGCGGTGTACCGGCGCGGTTCAAATCGATACCGCTCTTGCCCTGGAAATCTTCGTGCAATGATTTGCCCGCGTCCTCTTCGAGATGCGCGCGCGTGAACCGTACCGTCTTCGGCTGCTCGCCCACCACAATATCGAGCGTACCGCCTTCGACTATGGGCAATTCATACTGGCTGATCTGGTAGCCCTTGGGCAAGTCGGGATAAAAATAATTCTTGCGGGCGAATACCGAGCGACGGTTTATCTTGCCGTTCACGGCCAGCCCGAAACGGATCGCGCGCTCAACCGCGCCCTTGTTCAATACCGGCAACACGCCGGGCAGCGCGATATCGACCGCGCTCGCCTGCGAGTTCGGGCTCGCGCCGAACGCCGTCGAGCTGCCCGAAAATATCTTGGAGCGCGTCGACAACTGCGCGTGCGTCTCCAGCCCGATGACAACTTCCCACTTCATGCGACGCCCTCCGGCATGCGCATATGCCAGTCGGTCGCCTGCTGGTACTGGTGCGCTGCGTTGAGCATTTTCGCTTCGCCGAAATAATTGCCGATGATCTGTAAGCCAACCGGCAGATTTTTGTCACCGAAGCCCGCGGGAATCGACATGCCGGGCAGCCCCGCGAGATTGACCGCGATGGTGTAAATGTCCGACAGATACATCTGCACCGGGTCGCCGGCTTTTTCGCCGAGCCTGAACGCGGTCGTCGGCGCAGTTGGGCCCATGATGACGTCGCATTTTTTGAAAGCTTCGACGAAATCCCGCGCGATCAGGCGGCGCAGTTTCTGCGCCTTGATGTAGTACGCATCGTAGTAGCCGTGCGACAGCACGTAGGTGCCGATCAGGATGCGGCGTTTCACTTCGGCGCCGAAACCCTGCGCGCGCGTCTTGCCGTACATGTCCGCCAGATCGGTGTACTCCGGCGCGCGATAACCGTAACGCACGCCGTCGAAACGCGACAGGTTGGACGAAGCTTCCGCCGGCGCCAGCACGTAGTACACGGGCACCGAGAGTTTCATGTTGGGCAATGACACTTCGACCGTTTCGCAACCGAGCTTTTTGAACTCCGCAATTGCCTGCTCGACCGCGCGGGCGACGTCCGGCGCCATGCCGGCGGCGAAGAACTCCGCCGGCAGGCCAATGCGCATGCCGCGCACCGGTTTGGCGAGATCGCGCGCATAGTTTTCAGGCTCGCGCTGCAGGCTCGTCGAGTCGCGCGCGTCGTAGCCGGCCATCACGTTCATCATCAACGCAAGGTCTTCGGCAGTCTTGCCGAACGGCCCCGCCTGGTCGAGGCTGGACGCGAACGCGATCATGCCGTAGCGCGAGACCACGCCGTACGTGGGTTTGAGGCCGCAGACTCCGGACAGCGCTGCGGGCTGGCGGATCGAACCGCCGGTGTCGGTTCCCGTTGCCGCCGGCACCAGGCGCGCGGCAACTGCCGCCGCCGAACCACCCGAACTGCCACCGGGCACAGCGGCCGCGTCCCACGGATTCTTGACAGGCCCGTAGTACGAAGTCTCGTTCGACGAGCCCATCGCGAACTCGTCCATATTGGTCTTGCCGGCGATTACCGCGCCCGCGCGATTGAACAGTTCAATGGCGTGCGCGTCGTAGGGGGCGACGAAGTTGGACAGCATTTTCGACCCGCAGGTGGTGAGCCAGCCCTTGGCGCAGAAGATGTCTTTGTGGGCGAACGGAATGCCGGTCAGCGGCTGCGCCTTGCCCTGTGCAATCACACCGTCAGCCGCCCTCGCCGCCGCCAGGCTGCGCTCTTCGTCGAGACTGATGAATGCATTGAGCGTTTTCCCCAGCCCTTTGATTCGCTTAAGGAAAAACTCGGTGACCTCGACGCTGGACACGCGCTTGGCGGCCAGCTCGGTAGCGAGTTGTTTGAGCGTGAGGTTTAGCATGAAAGGGGGCGGCGCCAGGCGTGGAATGTTGCGTTACACCAAACGCCCGGCGTCTTACTCGATAACCTTGGGGACCAGGTAAAGGTCGGCCTCGACTTGCGGCGC
>JAIOOZ010000168.1 GCA_021414185.1 Betaproteobacteria bacterium | reverse complement strand
GACGGTTACACGCTGCTGATGATGAGCGCGACTGGCCTGATCTACCCGCTGATGTACAAAGCGCAATACAACATCGAGCGCGACTTCGTGCCCATAGTGCAGGTCACCACCCAGCCCTACGTCATCGTGGTCAACCCCGCCGTGCCGGTCAAATCCGTGGCCGAGCTAATCGCCTATGCGAAAGCCAATCCGGGGAAACTCAATTTCGCATCAAGCGGCAACGGCAGCCTGATCCACCTCATGACCGAGCTGTTCAAGTCGACGACAGGCACGCAGATGACGCACGTCCCCTACCGCGGCATCGGCGCTGCGTATCCGGACCTGCTGGGCGGCCAGATCCAGCTCATATTCTCGAGCAGCATTTCCTCGATGCAACTCATCCACGCCGGACGGCTGAGAGCGCTGGCGGTCACCGGCGCCAAGCGCGCGAAAGCGCTGCCTGAACTGCCGACGGTGATTGAAGCAGGCGTGCCGGGCTTCATCGTCAACCAGTGGTATGGACTGCTGGCGGCAACCGGCACGCCGCGCGCCATCGTCGAACGCATCAACCTCGACTCCAACAAGGCTTTGCAGTTTCCCGAAGTTATCGCACGCTTTACATCCGATGGCGCCGAAGCCGCGGGCGGCACGCCGCAGCAGTTTGCAACCCACATCAAGACCGAACGCGAGAAATGGGCGAAAGTGATTAAGGATGCCGGGATACGCGGCGAGTAAAAGAAAAATAAGCGTTACCTGAATACGCACCGCACCGGCGCATCGCGTAACATGAACGAGCATAAACAGTGCGCGCAAGGGCGATACAGGGCGTCAAACGCCATGGCATGCCACTTGCTCGAATAGATGTTCTTCTGAAAAAGGAACGATCATGCACAAGCTTCTCACTTCCGCTGTCGCGCTCTCGATGCTGATAAGCGCATCCCTCGCGACCGCGCAAAGTTACCCAACCAAAACCGTCCGCGTCGTCGTCCCCTTCCCGCCCGTAGGCGCCGCCGATCTGCTCGCGCGCACACTTGGCCAGAAATTGACTGAAGCCACAGGACAGCAATTCATCATAGACAACCGGCCCGGCGCAGGCGGCAACATCGGCGCCGAGCAGGTAGCGGCGGCTACGCCCGACGGTTACCTGCGCTCGGCAAGGCGCGGCCGGGCGAACTCAACTTCGCATCGCAGGGCAACGGCACGCTGTCGCACCTCGAGCAAGAAATGCTGAAGCAGTTGGGTGGCTTCACCGCCAACCACATTCCGTATAAAGGCAGCGCGCCGGGGCTCTCCGACCTGATACCCGGCAACGTGCAGCTCTTTTTCGACAGCATTCCGTCGGCGGCGCCATACGTAAAAGCGGGCCGCCTGCGCGGTATCGGTGTCGCGTCGTCCAAACGCTCGCCGGCAATGCCCGACATGCCGACCATAGGCGAATCACTGAAAGGCTTCGAAGCCGACAGCCTGTTCGGCCTGATGGCGCCTGCCGGCACGCCGCGCGATGTCGTCGTCAAGCTCAACGCCGAGGTGCAGAAAGTGCTGACGAGCGCCGATATCAAGGAAAAGCTCCTCGCGCAGGGTGGGCTCGTGCAGGGCGGCACGCCGGAACAAATGGCCGACCAGATCAAAAGCGACGTCGCCAAATGGGGCAAGGTCGTCAGGACCGCGAACGTCAAGATCGAATAGCAAAAACCAAAGCGAAGTCACGTATGCTCCCTCGCCCCACTTTAGTGGGGAGAGGGCTGGGGTGAGGGGAAGCGATGTAACTGCTGCTCATGAGAAAAACGAGACTTCAATCGCCCCTCACCCTAGCCCGGCCCCTCGCTTTGCTACGCACGCTCTCCCCGCGCGCGGGGCGAGGGAACTTTCGGGAATACCTGTCTGCTCAAGGTAGAATCGTGTTTTCATCCGTGGAACCAGCATGAGAGAAGACGCACGTGACGCCGCCCTGCGCGTCGATGAACAGAGGTTGTGGCAGCGCCACGCCGAAATGGCGAAGATAGGCGCAATTCCTGGCAACGGCGTGAACCGGGCAGCCCTTTCCAAAGAAGACATCGTCGCGCGCAAGCTGCTGCTGTCGTGGGCGGCGAAGCGCAACTTCACCATTGGCGTCGACGCAATCGGCAACCTTTTCATACGCCGTGCCGGCACTGACGCCGATGCCGCGCCCATCATGACCGGCAGCCACATGGATACGCAGCCGCGCGGCGGGCGTTTCGACGGCATTTATGGCGTGCTCGCGGGGTTCGAAGCACTCGAAGCGATGGACGAGGCCGGCATCAAGACGCGCCGCCCGATCGAAGTCGTCGCGTGGACGAACGAGGAAGGCGGACGCTTCGCGCCCTGCACCATGGGCTCGATGGTGTTTACCGGCGCGCGGCCGCTCGCGGACGTGCTCGACGTGACCGACAACGAAGGCGTAATACTCAAAGACGCGCTCGCGCAAACGCTGGCGGCGACACCTGAAGCGAAGCAACGCGAATTCAAATCGCCGGCCGCCGGCTACATCGAAGTCCACATCGAGCAGGGCCCGCTGCTGGAGAACGCGCAAAAAACCATAGGCGTCGTGACCGGCATCCAGGGGCTGCGCTGGTTCAACATTGAAGTCTCCGGCAAAACCGATCACGCCGGCACCACGCCGCTCGCGCTGCGCAAGGACGCGGTGCGCGACTCCATCGCCATCATCAACGCGCTCACCGAACTCACGCACGACCCCGCCGACGTCACGCGATTTACGGTAGGGCGCATGCTGGTGACGCCCAATTCGCCGAACTCGGTCGCGAGCCACGTGCTTTTTTCGGTGGATATCCGCCATCCCGATCCACAAACCATCGCGAAGCTGGGCGCGGCAGTCGAGCCGCTCGCGCGCAAGGCAGCGAAGTTCTGCGAAGTGAAAGTCACGCCGACGCTGCACGATGACCCGTGCGTGTTCAACGCAGATGTCGCCGGCGAGATCGAAACGGCCACCCGCGAGCTTGACCTGCCATACATGCGGTTGTCGTCGGGCGCCAGCCACGACGCGAATTACATGTCGCGCGTGTGCCCTACTGCCATGATTTTCGTGCCCTGCGAAAAAGGCGTTTCACACAACGAAGCGGAGAATGCCACGCCCGGCGACCTCGCCGCCGGGGCGCGCGTGCTGACGGCTGCCTTGATACAACTCGCCAACAAATAGTTGGCGCTGTTCTCACCTTCCCCTTCAAGGGGAAGGTTGGGATGGGGATGGGTTTAAAAATTTCATACGAGCAAGACCCATCCCCACCTCGGTCCTCCCCTTGAAGGGGAGGAAGAATTCAGCATCTCACGATGAAACTCGAAGCTAAGCCGCGTGCAACACCGCCCGTTCGCGCGTGAACACGCGGCGGCCGCGCTTGAATCCCGCCAGCGGCGACGCCACGGTGGCGACGACATCGCTGGGCGATTGCACGTCCCACACGACGAGGTCCGCCGGATTTCCCACTGCGATGCCGTAGTCGGTGCGGCGCATGATGCGCGCGGCGCGGCTCGATATCATGTTGAAGCATTCGGCGAGGTCCTGCGGCGTGCCGCGCTGCACGATGTTGGCGTAGAGGTTCGCGATCCGCACCAGCGAGCAGTCGCCGTACGGCGTGAACGGGTTCAATACGTTGTTGGTCGCAATCGCGCAGTTCGCGCCCTGCGCAATGAGCGCGTTGGCGTCGGCAACGCCGCGAATGACGTTGTGCTCCAGATGGCGCCCGCTCGTGAAAAGGTCCGTCGTCGGCAGCACTGCCACCGCGACGCCGGAACTGCCGAGCCGGCGGCCAAGCGCTTCGAGTTCCGCCTGCGGCAGGCACGAGTATTTGTTGCCGTGGCCGATCGCGACGCGCCCGCCCCAACCGTATTTGTCCGCGAGGTCGCAGACCTGAAAAATATCCATGTCGTGCGTGGTATAGCCGCCATCGAGATGGAGGTCGACATCGACGTCGTATTCCTTGGCGAGT
>JAIOOZ010000266.1 GCA_021414185.1 Betaproteobacteria bacterium | reverse complement strand
ACGATGAGATCGGCCGGTGTCACTTCCGACCAGTGCAGCCCCTGCGGGTTGATCAGGAACTGTCCGGCTTGGCCGGGCAGCGCGAGGCTGAAATGATTGCACACGCCTTCAGACAAATCGAGCCGCGCGGCCGAGCGCAGGGCGCATACCAGGTCGCGCCGCGCGTCGCGTTCGTTGCAGGCAGGTTGGCTTTTTTTCATGCGGGATCTTCCGTGGCAAGGTGCGCCTGCCGGCCGCTGGTGCCAACGGCGGGCAGGCCGAGATGCTCGACGATGAGCTGCCTGATTTCTTCAACCATGCCGGAACCCTTCAGGCTGTCGGCAATCAGGACAGGCTGCGCCGAATTGCGCGCGCGGGCGACCAGCCGAAAATAGCGCACCGACCCGAACGCACCGATGTATTTTGCGGCAAGCCGGCTGTCGATCGCCGCGATCTCGTCGCGCGCAATCGCCCGCTGCACTATCGTGTAGCCGAACCATTTTCTGACGGTGCGCAGGCCCGCGCTGCTCACCTCAACGTGCAACGAATTGGCGGCAGTCCAAATTGCGAAGATTATGAACAACTGGCCGAGCGCCAGCAACGGCAGCGCGAATACACCGGCGAAGGCGAGTGCGAGCATGCTGGCCGTTGCCGTTTCACCGGAACGCACCAGGCCCGAGACCGCCGCGAGTCCGATCACGCTGCAGGCGCCGCCGAACAGCGCCAGCATCAAAGCGGAACCGGCCGCGCGCAGCGGCGGGAAGTGCAGCCCGATGCCTGCCGCGTACGGCACGATGTGTATTGCCCCGACGGTGCGCGGTTCGTTTATTCGATCCTCACTTTCGCGGCTTTCGCTACCTTGCCCCATTTTTCGGTTTCGCTTTTGATGAAGGCGGCGAATTCTTCCGGCGAGTTGCCGCTGGCGATGCCGCCCTGCTGCAGGATTTTTTCCTTCATCTCGGGCGACTTGAGCATTTTCGCGAGTTCGGCGTTGGCCTTGACGACGAATTCGCGCGGCGTGTTGGCCGGCATCACAACGCCCTGCCACGAACTGCCGTCGAAGCCCTTGACGCCGCCCTGTTCGACGGTCGGCAGGTCCGGCATGGGCGGGAAGCGTTCCTGCGTCGAGATCGCCAGTGCGCGCACCTTGCCCTGCTGCACGAACGGCAACGCCGCGATCGCGGTGCTGAACGCGACGTCGATCTGTCCGGAAATCTGGTCGATCATCGCCGGCGCTGCACCCTTGTAAGGCACATGCACGAGATTGACGCCCGCCATCCATTTGAACATTTCCATCAGCATGTGCGGGCTGGTGCCGTTGCCGGTCGACGCGTAGGTGAGCATTCCCGGTTTCGTTTTCGCCAGCGCCACCAGTTCCTTGACGTTTTTCACGGGGATCGACGGGTGCACCATCAGCAGGCTGGGCAAAGTTGCCATCAGCGTCACCGGCGCAAAATCTTTCAGCGGATCGAACGGGAGCCGCGGGTAGATGCCGGGCGACATGCTTTGCGCAACCGTCATCATGCAGATGGTGTAGCCGTCGGGTGGCGACTTCGCGCACAATTCCGAGCCGATGTTGCCGCCGGCGCCGCCGCGATTGTCGGCGACTACCTGTACACCCCACGCTTCGGTGAGGCGCTGCGCCGCCATGCGTCCCATGATGTCGGTCGGCCCGCCGGGCGGGAAGGGGACGATGAAGCGCACCGGTTTCGCCGGGTAGGTCTGGGCATGCGCAGAGCATATTCCGGCGCACACCACGGCCGATAAAACGAGTCTGGTCATGATTTTCATGTTTCCTCCTGTGGGTGTTTCCACTGTTCCCTAGGCGGCAAACGGCACGATCTCGACGCCGCGGTGCCGGTCTTTCAGAAAGCGTTTCAGAATTTTATAAGTGTCGAGGTCGAACGCCGGCCGCGCGGCCAGCGTGTCGAGATCCTGCTCCGAGCGCACGGTGCCGAGATAGCACCAGTGATCGAGCACGTGCAGCTCGGTATGTTCGGCGCCGGCTTCGCGCACGCCTATACGTCCCTTGAACGGCCACGTCTGCAGCTTCAGTTCGCACAACGCTTCCATCAGCCGCAAATCGTGCTGCGCGCGCGATTCCTTGCCGGCGCAGACGCCGTGGCAGCGCTTGATCTGGTGCGCGAAACACGGGCCGGCGCCTTTTTCCAGCCCGAGCTCGATGTGGCA
>JAIOOZ010000265.1 GCA_021414185.1 Betaproteobacteria bacterium | reverse complement strand
CGCGGCCATCGCCGATTCTGGCTGCAACCCTTCGGGCTGCCACGAGTTTTGGCCCATGGCGTTGTCGAAAAGCCCCTTGCTTAGAATGACTAAGCCGCGGGACTTTCTTCTAGCCCTGAGCCAAAATCGTGACAGCGCATCACGCGTTTCATCATGTTAGACACTCTGAATTCCGCTGCCGCTGAACCGCTGCTCGAAGTCGACGATCTCAAGACGTACTTTTATACGCGCGACGGCGTGGTGCGCGCTGTCGATGGCGTGTCGCTGACCGTTTATCCCGGCGAAACGCTGGCAGTGGTCGGTGAGTCCGGCTGCGGAAAAAGCGTGACTTCGTTGTCTATCCTGCGCCTGATCGCATCGCCGCCGGGGAAAATCGTCAGCGGCCGCCTCATGTTCCAGGGCCGCGATTTGCTGGGCCTGACCGAAGACGAGATGCGCGAGGTGCGCGGCAACGAAATCTCGATGATCTTCCAGGAGCCGATGACTTCGCTCAACCCGGTGCTGACCATCGGCAGCCAGATCGCCGAAGCGCTGGTGCTGCACAGGGGCATGACGCGCAAACAGGCGCTGGAACGTGCGGTCGAGATGCTGACGCTCGTCAATATTCCGGAAGCGGCGCGGCGCATCGACCAGTATCCGCATCAACTCTCCGGCGGCATGCGCCAGCGCGTGATGATAGCGATGGCGCTCGCGTGCAATCCGCGCCTGCTGATCGCTGATGAACCGACCACGGCGCTCGACGTCACCATACAGGCGCAGATCCTCGACCTCATGCGCGGGTTGAAGGAAAAAACCGGCGCCGCCATCGTGCTCATCACGCACGATCTTGGCGTCGTCGCCGAAATGGCGCAGCGCGTTATCGTCATGTATGCGGGGCGTAAAGTCGAAGAGGCAACGGTCGAGGCATTGTTCGCGCAGCCGCTGCATCCTTATACGCAAGGCCTGCTCAATTCTTTGCCGAAGCTCGAAACCGCCGGCGTGACCGGACGCCAGCGCCTCGAGGAAATTCCCGGCATGGTGCCGTCGCTGAAGGAAGAGGTCGCCGGCTGCCTGTTCGCGCCGCGTTGCTCGTATGCGACGGAGCGCTGCCGCCGCGAATACCCGCCGCTCGAGCAAAAGGCGCCGGGACATTTCGCGGCATGCTGGGAATCGTCACGCGTGAGCGAGGGCGGAGCATGAGCGTATTGCTGGAAGTTAAAAACCTGGTCAAGCACTACCCGGTGCGCAAGGGCGTGTTCGGCCGCGTGACCGGGCAGGTGCACGCGGTCGACGACGTGAGTTTTTCGATTGCCGAGGGTGAAACGCTGGGGTTGGTCGGCGAAAGCGGCTGCGGCAAATCAACCACCGGCAAGGCCGTGCTGAAACTGGTCGAGCCGACCAGCGGTTCGATCGACTGGCGGGGGCACCGCATCGATCAGTTGTCCGCCGCCAACATGCGGCCGTTCCGGCGCGAGCTGCAGGCGGTGTTCCAGGACCCGTATTCGTCGCTCAATCCGCGCATGCGCGCGCAGGACATCGTCGGCGAGCCCATCCGCAATTTCGAAAACGCGAGCAATGCCGAAATCAGCGAACGCGTCGCAGCGCTGTTCGACAAAGTGGGTCTGCGCGCCGACCAGATGATCAAGTATCCGTACGAATTTTCGGGCGGCCAGCGCCAGCGTCTCGGCATCGCGCGCGCGCTTGCGCTCAAGCCCAGGCTCATCGTGTGCGACGAGCCGGTGTCGGCGCTCGACGTCTCGGTGCAGGCGCAGGTGATCAATCTCCTGATGGACCTGCAGGACGAGATGCAGCTTTCGTATTTGTTCGTCGCGCACGATCTGGCGGTGGTCGAACACATCAGCCACCGCGTCGCGGTGATGTACCTGGGCAAAATCGTCGAGCTCACCGACAAACGCTCGCTGTTCGCGCATCCGCAACATCCCTATACCGAAGCTCTGCTGTCGGCGGTGCCGACGCCCGATCCGCGCGCGCAGAAAAAACGCATCATCCTCGGCGGGGACGTGCCGAGCCCGATCAACCCGCCGGCGGGGTGCCGTTTTCACACGCGCTGTCCGTATGCCGTCGAGCGCTGCCGCGCCGAGGAGCCG
>JAIOOZ010000264.1 GCA_021414185.1 Betaproteobacteria bacterium | reverse complement strand
AAGTCGAGTTTCTCGCCAACGGCCAGGTGATCGGCACCCGCAGCGCCACCCCCTATAGCATCGTCTGGAGCAACCCGACCGCCGGCAGCTACACGCTGACCGCCCGCGCCACCGACAGCGGCGGGGCGCAGACCGTCAGCGCCCTCCGTACGGTCACGATCAGCGATGTCAATGCGCCACCCCGGGTCAGTCTCACGGCCCCGGCCAACCGGGCCGTCTTCGTCAGCCCGACCAGCATCACGCTGACGGCGAGCGCTACCGGACCCGAGGCCAACACCCCGATCACCCAGGTCGAATTCATTGCCGACGGCCAGGTGCTGGCCACGCTTACCGCCAAGCCTTACACCTACCTATGGCAGAACGCACCGCTGGGCAGCCACACCCTGACGGTGCGCGCCACCGACAGCCTGGGCGGGGTCACTACCTCGGTGGCCCGAACGATCACGGTCAATGCCAACCAGGGGCCAACGGTCAGCCTCACCAGCCCGACGCCGAACCAGGTCCTGCCGGCCCCGGCGACCATCACGCTGGCGGCCACGGCGACCGATAACGACGGCAGCCTCGCCAAGGTGGAGTTCTTCAATGGCGCCACCTTGATCGGAACCGCGACCACCGCACCCTACACGGCGACCTGGAGCAACGTTCCCTCCGGCAGCTACAGCCTCACCGCCGTCGCCACGGACAACCTGGGCGGGACCACGACGTCCGCGGCGATTCCCGTGACGGTCGATGCGCCGCCCACCGTCACCCTGACCAGTCCCAGCGCCGGGAGCGTGGGCATCGCCCCGGCGAGTTTCACCCTCACCGCCAGCGCCAGCGACAGCGACGGCACGGTGGCCAAGGTGGAGTTCTTCAACGGTGGAACCCTGATCGGTACCGTGACCTCCGCGCCCTACAGCCTCGCTTGGGACAACGTTGCACCGGGCAGTTACAGCCTCACCGCCATCGCCACAGACAACCTGGGACTCCAGGCCACCTCCGGTCCGATCAACGTCAGCGTGATCGCCAACAGTCCGCCCGCGATCAGCCTGACCAGTCCGACCCCGAACCAGAGCTTCAGGGCGCCGGCGGCGATCAATCTTGCCGCGACGGCCAGCGACCCGGACAACAACCTCGTCAAGGTGGAGTTCTTCCAGAACGGGACCTTGATCGCGACCCTCCTGAGCCCGCCTTACACCACGACCTGGAGCAATGTGGGGCAGGGCAGCTACTCGATCACGGCCATTGCCACCGATGCGACGGGGGCGCAGACGAGTAGCGCACCCACAACCATCACGGTCACCCCGGCGCAGGCGAGTCTGTACTTCATTCATCCGGATCATCTGGGCACGCCACGGCTCGTCACCGACGAGGTCAATACCATCGTCTGGAGAAACCTGCCGACCACCGAGCCCTTTGGTAATTCGCCACCGGAAGACGATCCCAATGCCACAGGCAATCGCTTCGAGATGAACCTCGCGTTTCCGGGGCAGTATCGCGACAGGGAATCGGGACTCGTCGATAACGGGTTCCGGACTTATGATGCGCTGGGCGGTCGGTATCGGCAGAGTGATCCGATTGGGTTGGCGGGCGGCATTAACCCGTACAGCTATGTCAATGGGAATCCGATTTTGTTCATAGACCCGCTTGGTCTGGATTCATTTTCGGTGCAATTCAATCGAGGTGCGAATATTCTTTGGATTGTTCCTCCTGGAGCACTTGAGGCACAAGCGTTTCCGGCTGCAAACATCACTACAAGAGCAAGCCGAGGCCCTTGGGAACCCGGCACTTACACGTTTTCCCATCGAACGAGCAGAAGGGATCAGAATCCTGATAGCGCTTATGGAAGCAATGGGAATGCAGTCTTCAATGTGCCTGGTTGTATCGGGTGCGGTGTTCATAGTGGTAGAGCCAGTATTCCAGATAAATTGCAACGAACTGGGATTTATCACGCGACCGAGGGTTGTATTCGTACCACCGACGATGCAACTGAGTTATTGCAAAGGCTAATTCGACAAGGGCATTCTCCTGTGCTGGATGTAACGCAATGAAGTTCTTGCCTCTGTTGGCGTTCATGGTCGTCCTTGCTACTGATGTCAAGGCAGATGTGAGTGCGTGCCCGCCGCAAACTGCTCAATTCGTCGAGGAATCGATCGAGCGAATTGATTCATGGGACGAATTCGTGATTTTTTATCGCAAATTCAAAGCCTGCGATTCATCCGCACTCAGTTATGCGTTCACGCAGAGCATTGTTACCTTGGCTGCAGCTCCCCATGGGATGTCGTCGCTTTGGTCGGTGAGCTTGAAAGCAATTTGGCTAAGGAAAGTTGTTGTCAAGCATCTAGAGTCGGAAGCGATTGACTCTGAATTGGCAAAGCAGGTTATTGCGAATGCGCAGAAGGACTGTCCCAAACAAGCCAAGCAGTTCTGCGACAGCGTCCGTCGCCGACTTGCGAAGAGTGATTAGGGCCAAAGGCGGCAAAAGGGGTCGGAGTGAATGGCATTTCTACGACTACGACGGGCAGGTCAACAGAATCAAAGGCAGAGAGCTATAAGGGGCCAGGCTCGAATTGAATTCGCATACCCGTTGAAAGTCGTCGCTGGCGACACGGCGATAGACTGTAGTAGTGATTTGGGGTTGGCGTCACGATAGTTTCAACGACGGCAAGAACCTTCGTCTCGCCAGCGCCTACTTTTGACAAGATTCACTTCAACTTCGATAGTTTAGGTTTCTCAATGACGAAAACATCAATCTCGAACTTTGCCTTGGCTTGCTGTAGATCGTCATCTCTTCAGCGGATTGTGATGCTGACCCGTATAGTTTTCCTCGTTGCAGTGATGTTGCTGGCAGTAGCTTCGCCGACAAAGGCAGAAACAATGCCAGCAACTGGCACGTGGTGTTTTCTCGGATTTGGAGGAACTTGCGGTTCTGAGTGGATCACAGCCGGAAACGCCGAGGCGGCTTACTTTACCGCCAGTGACACCCATGTCTGTTACGGGCTTTCGAATTCCTGTAACCGTATTTATTCAGCGGATCCCGTTAACCACTACATATGTGTTGATATTTATTGGATATCGACAGGGGCGTTGCTGTATCACAGCTGCTCCGGAAGCGGCAATATTCAGTATCTATATACTTGTCCGTCAGGCCAAGATTGGCAGACTGTTGGGAACACCTGCTCTCGTGCCAATTGCACGGTAAGTCAGGTAAGGAATCCGGATAACGGCAAGTGCATTGTCTCGGCTACCACAAAGACATTTGGCACCTCGCCCGACGAGTTATGCATAAGCAACCCCGTCAACGCTGGTACCGGCGACAAATTCCAACCTGAGCTGATCTACAGCGGCGCGGGCACGTCTCCGCTGACCTATCGCCTGAGCTACACCAGCCGCAAGAGCGCGGACCTGAACGCCGACTCATACCTGACAGCAGCAGCGGCACGACCGGGCCGAACCAGGTCAGCTCGCGCCGTGCCGACGGCAAACTCTATGGCTACACCCGGCAGGCGAATGGAAGTTACCTGGCGGACGCCGACATCACGGATCGGTTGATCCGCCTGACGGATGCAGGAGGGCTTACCACGGGCTGGCGGCTCATCGCCGCCGCCGGTGACGAAATCGAAACCTACGACGTTGCTGGCAAACTGGTCAGCCTCACCGACCGCCAGGGCCGGACGGTGACCCTGGCCTACGACGGCAGCAACCGCCTCGCCACCATCACCGATGCCTACGGCCACGCCCTGACGCTCGCCTACGACGCCCAGAACCGGGTGACGACCCTGACGCAACCCGACGGCGGCATCGTCCATTTCAATTACGACACCGCCAACAACCTGGCCGGCATCACCTGGCCTGACACCCGGACTCGCAGCTACCACTATGAGAACACCAGTTTCCCCAACAACCTGACGGGCATCACCGACGAGAATGGCACACGTTACGCCACCTACGGCTACGACAGCCAGGGCCGGGCGATACTCACCGAACACGCTGGCGGCGCCCAGCGCGCCACACTCGCCTTCGGTGGCACCAGCACCACCGTTACCGATGTCTTGGGCACGGCCCGGACCCACACCCTCACCACCGTCCTGGGTGTCGTGCGTGGCGGCGGCCAATCCCAACCTGGCGGTTCTGGCTGCGGCCCGTCGTCGAGCGCGCAGAGTTACGACGCCAACGGCAACGTATCAAGCCGCACGGATTTCAACGGCAATGTAACGACGTACAGCTACGACCTGACGCGAAACCTCGAAACGAGTCGTGTTGAAGCCAGCGGCAGCACGGTCGCCCGCGCGATCAGCACGCAATGGCACCCCGTATGGCGGCTGCCCGTCAAGGTCGCCGAACCCCTGAAACTCACCACCTCCGTCTATAACGGCGACAGCTACAGCGGAACGACCGTCACCTGCGCCCCTGCCGGCGCCACGGTGCCCAGCCCGAGCGGGGTCGGCACCCAGCCCATCGGCGTCCTGTGCCGCAGCATCGAGCAAGCCACCACCGACGCCAG
>JAIOOZ010000127.1 GCA_021414185.1 Betaproteobacteria bacterium | reverse complement strand
GAATTCCCCCGATCGAAAAGCCGGCGAAGAACTGGAAGTGCGCATGGGTATGGTTGAAGAAGTGCGCCGCGTGCCGCTGCCATCATCAGGCGGCTACATCGGTACGCTCGGGGGTGCGGCGGCCGGCGTTATTGCCGGCGGCACCATGGGCAGCGGCCGCGGCAGCCAGGCGGCGTCAGTGGCCGGCGCCGTGGCGGGCAGCGTGGCGGGACGCGCGCTCGAAAACGCGGTATCTGCCCGCGAAGGGCTGGAAATTTCCGTCAGGCTCGACAGCGGGACGCTGATCGCCGTGCTGCAGCCCCTGGGTGAAACGTTCAAGGCCGGCGAGCGCGTGCGCGTACTGTCGGGCGCCAACAGCATGCGCGTTACGCACTGACAGCGACCGCGCCGCCCGCAGTCTGGCCATTCATCCGACATCCGCAGCAACCCGTGCCAGCCGCGCTGTGCGCATGCTGCTGCACGTCGTGCGCGCGGTCGCCATCGCCGCTTTCGTTTTGCCTTTTCTGAGCAATGCGCAGCGCCGGGCGCGCGTGCGCCGGGCATCGCGGCAATTGCTCCAGATACTCGCAGTGCGCGTGAAAGTCAGCGGCGAGCCGCCGCGTGCCGGCGATGGCGCCGCGATGATAGTCGGCAATCACGTCTCGTGGCTCGACATCTTCGCCATCAACTCGGTGCACACCATGCGTTTTGTCGCCAAGGCCGAAATCCGGCGCTGGCCGGTGATCGGCTGGCTGTGCGCGCAGGGCGGCACGCTGTTCATCGAGCGCACGCAGCGCCGCCACACCGCGCACATCAACGCGCAGGTCGTCGCTGCGTTGAAGCAGGGCGATACGTTCGCGGTATTTCCGGAAGGCAAAGTCACTGCGGGCGACGTAATACTGCCGTTTCACGCGTCGCTGTTGCAGCCCGCGCTCGAATGCGACGCCAGGCTGTTTCCGCTGGCAATCCGCTACACACGTGCCGACGGCAGTTTATGCAGCGAAGCCGATTACGAGGGTACCAAAACGCTGATGGAGACGCTGCGCGCGATGCTGACGCAGCCGGTGATACACGTGCATCTGCAGTTTTTGCCGCCGCTTGCCTGCGAGGGCAGGCATCGCAGCGAGCTTGCGCACGAAGCAGCGCTCTTGATCGCCGCCGCGCTTAACGTGCCCGCGCCGCGGCGGCGCACTGGTAAAGCTTTCCGTCCGCCAGCCTGAACGCCGTCAGGTCGCGGCCCCACACGCAGCCGGTATCGAGGCCGGCCACGTTGTCTTTCATATAGAGCCCGAGCGCCGCCCAGTGGCCGAAAATGATGGTGGTTGCGCGGTTGCGGCGGCGCGGCGCGCTGAACCACGGCCGGTAGCCACGCGGCAAATGGGTGGGCGCGCCCTTGTGCGCGAATTCCATTTTGCCGTCCGCGGTGCACAGGCGCAGGCGCGTGAACACGTTGGTGATGACGCGCAGCCGGTCGACGCCGGTGAGGTCATC
>JAIOOZ010000167.1 GCA_021414185.1 Betaproteobacteria bacterium | reverse complement strand
CATCATAGGCGACGGCGTCAGCATCGCCGAGCGCCTGCTGCACCGCGCGCGCGCCGGCGAATTCGTCTTGTCGAAGTCGATCATGGACCAGTTGGTGGCCGCCAAATTTTCCATCGATGTGGAAGCCATGCCCGCGCTGGCCTTGTCGCGCCGCGACCCGATCGAGATCTTCGGCGTGAAACTCGATACGCGGCTGGATTTCACCGACTAGCTGCGCAATCACGGCGCGCCAACTCAGTTGGCTTTCGACTTCGCGCCTATCAGCACTTTCGCCCACTTCGCGACGTCGTCGCGAATGATCTTGCCGAACTCTTCCGGCGTGTTGCCGATCGGTTCTATGCCCTGCGCGACGATGTCGGCCGAAACTTCGGGCGAACGAATGATTTTCACCAGGTCGGCATGCAGGCGGTCGATGAGCGCGCGCGGCGTTTTGGCTGGCGCGAGTATGCCGTTCCAGCCGACGACTTCAAAACCCGGCAGGCCGGACTCCGCTATGGTCGGCACTTCGGGAATGACTGCCAGGCGGTTCTTTGTGCTCACGCCGATCGCGCGCACCCTGCCTGCTTTCATCTGCGGCATCGCCACCACCGGCGGACTGAAATAGACCTGGAGCTCGCCGCCGATCAGGGCTGTCATGACCTGCGGCGCGCCTTTATAGGCGATTTGCGTGAGGCGCGCTCCCGACATTGTCGAGAACACCTCCGCGCACAAATCGCCGAGGCTGCCGCGGCCGACCACGCCGTGATTGAATTGCCCGGGCTTCTCCTTGACCTGCGCGATGAGTTCCTTCACTGAATTGACCGGCACTTTCGGATTGACCAGCAGCACCTGCGTCACCGACGTGATCATGGTGATCGGCGCGAAATCCTTCAGCGTGTCGTACGGCAGATCCGAATACAGGCTGGGGTTGACCGGATGCGACGGGAACACCATCAGCAGCGTATAGCCATCCGGCGCGGCCTTGGCCACGATATCTGAACCGATAATACCGCTGGCACCGGTGCGGTTGTCGACGATGACTTGCTGCCCGAGCGGCGCTTTCAGTTTCTCGGCGATGACGCGCGCGAACGTATCGGTATTGCCGCCGGCGCCCGTCGGCACAACCAGGCGGAGCGGCCGGTTTGGATAACTCTCCGCCGCACGCGCGGGCAAAGTCGTCGCGGCGATCGCGGCGGCGGCGAATGAACAAACCAACGCATGCCTGATTTTCATACCGGGTTGCCCGGCAGCAGCAGCAAGCTGGCCAGTTCCGACATTTTTTCCAGCTTCTCGAGGTCAGCCACCAGTTCGATAATGCGCTCGGTGCGGTCTTCAGGCCATTTGGCGAACTGCGCGCCGCCGCGGAACTTGTTGGAGATGTCGTGCCAGCTCATCGGCTGCGGCGGGCTGCCGCGGGCGTAATCCACGCGGCCCGTAAACTTGCGGCCGTCCTTCAGCACCACTTCGAGAAAAGTCGCGAGCAGCGGATAGTTATTGGCCGCCGCTTCCTCGTCGCTGTAGCACGTGTACTCGATCCTATTGATCGCGTCCTGGATGTCGCGGCGGTTAACGACTTCGTCGGTGAATTCGGCGAGGCCAGCGCGGCGCAGCACCAGCATCGACGCCAGGCAGAACTCCATGCTGAACTTGCCTTCGAGTCCGGTCACCGGACGGTGATAAGTCAGGTTGCCGGGCAAGAGGCGGTTCGTCCTGACACCTATGCGCTCGACCTGGTCGGGCAGGATGTTATTTTCGAGCACGATTTTTTCAAGCTCGCACATGCCCGGGTGCGTAAGCCTGCCGGAGGGGAAAGGCTTGATGGCAATGCTCGCATCGGTCGCGAACGTCCACGGCTTGCCGAGCGTGTTCATGATCACGTCTTCGTCGCATTTGCCGACATAGGCTTCGAAAAATCCGCGCGGGCCTTCGAGCACGGTCGGCGCCGATGTGAAGCCCATCGCCGCGAGATCGGATGCGAGTATGCCGGTCTCGCCGGCGCGACCCGCATGCAGCGGCTTGGCCATGGTGCCGAAATTTTCGCGTATGCCCGCCGCCTCGCTGCCGGCGGTACCCAGCGCGGCCAGCGTGATCTCCGGCGAGACGCCCCTAACATTGCACACTGCGGCGGTGGCGCCGAACACGCCTATCGTGCCGCTGGAATGAAAACCGCGCCCATAGTGCGCGCCGGCCGTCGCGATACTGATCTTGCAGCTCACCTCGACGCCGACGTTGAATGCAGTCAGCAGTTCTTTGCCCGAACGGTTTTCAGCTTCGGCCACCGCGAACAATGCCGACGCGACCGATGCGGAGGGATGGATGCGGCTCGGGTTGTGCGTGTCGTCGTAATCGTCCGAATGCATGGCCGTGCCATTGGCGAGCGCTGCAAACTGCGCCGGCACGCGCATGCCGCTGCCGTATACCGTGGCATTGCCGCCGCTGAAACCCAGGCTCGCGATGTGGCGGCGCAGAATCGCGCTGCCTTCGGCGACCGAGCCCGCAAATGCCACCGCGAAACAATCGAGCACGGCCTGCTTGCTCAGGCGTATGACTTCGGGTGGAATGTCTTCAAAGCGCGTAGTGCTCGCGAATTGCGCAACGCGTTCGGTCAAACGCGCGGGAGATTTTTCAGTCGGCATGGGCACCTGATAATTTGACGACACCTGCCCACTTGGTCATTTCGGTTTTGATATAGGCGGCGAATTGTTCCGGCGTGCCGGAGCCCACCTCGGCGCCCTCGGCGGACAGCCTTTCGCGCATATCGGGCAGTGCGAGTATGCGATTCGTTTCGGCGTGGACGCGCATGATAATGGGACGCGGCGTCCCTGTCGGCGCGAAGAGGCCATACCAGGCGACGACGTCGTAACCGGGCACGCCGCTTTCCGCAACGGTCGGCAGGTCAGGCGTCGCCGGCGAGCGCTTGGGCCCGGTGACGGCTATCGCGCGCAAGCGCCCGCCCTTGATCTGCGACTGCGCGGACACCATGCCGAGATAAAACAGCTGCACCTGCCCGGCTATCAGGTCGGTGAGCACGGTGCCGAGCGTCTTGTACGGCACGTGGGTCATTTTGATTCCGGCCATAGACTGCAGCAGTTCAGCGGTCAGGTGGCTGGCGCTGCCGCTGCCTAGCGACGCGTAATTGAGCTGGCCCGGCTTCGTCTTCGCGAGCGCGATGAAGTCCTTCGCGTTTGTCACCCCCAGAGATACCGGCGCCACCATCACGTACGGCGCGCTGGCCACCAAAGCGATCGGTGCGAAATCGCGCACCGTATCGACCTTCAGCTTCTTGTAGAGCGCCGCGTTGATTGCGATGTTCGCGGTATTGCCCATCATCAGCGTATAGCCGTCGCGCGGCGCCGTCGCCGCGATTTCGGTGCCGATCACGCCGCCCGAGCCCGCACGGTTGTCGATGACGACCTGCTGGCCCCAGGCTTCGCTCATCTTCTGGCCGACTGCGCGCGCGAACACGTCGGCCGAGCCGCCCGCGGAAAACGGCACGACGACCCTGATCGGGCGGTCGGGATATTTTTCCGCGGCGGAAACCGCTCCACACCAGGATGTCGCGAGGAAGAGTGCAACAATGCTGAAAAATTTCATAGCCTCGATAGTAACTGGATGCGCAGCATGGGCGCAATATACAATCACTGACTTTTCCTGCTTGAGCGAAGGACACGCGCTTGCCTTATCTCGAACTGACACCCGACTTCCGGCTCTATTACGAAATCGACGACCATACCGATCCGTGGACGGAGCCCGAGACGATTGTGATGGTGCACGGCTTCACCGAGAACACCACCGCGTGGCGCGCATGGGTGCCGCATCTCGCGCGCCGCTATCGTGTGATCCGCTTCGACCAGCGCGGCTTCGGGCGCTCGACGCCGGTGACGCGCGACTTCACATTTACCAATGAACTGTGGGTCGACAACGTCGCGCGCGTGATCGAGCATCTCGCCGGCGGTGCAGCGCACGTGATCGGCGCGAAAAGCGGTGGACTCGTCACCATTGAGCTAGCGGCACAACGGCCCTACCTGGTGAAATCGATAATCCTCGCGTCGACGCCGCTCGACCCGCCGCAGCCGCAGAACTGGCTCGCGCACATGGAAAAGCACGGCATG
>JAIOOZ010000126.1 GCA_021414185.1 Betaproteobacteria bacterium | reverse complement strand
GACTTCAACGGCGAATCCGCGCGCACGATGACGACGATGTATTCGGTGAGCATGACGGCAAGCGGCGTCACGTCGCGATAAGTCAGCGGGCTGATGCCCATCAATTGATTGGTGAACAGGTTGGGCGTGGCGATTGCGATACGACTGGCGTCGCCCGGGAACTGATTCAGGTAAGTCCACGCGATGGCATTGCCGGCCCCGGGTTTGTTCAGCACTACGCCCTCGAGGATTTTCTTGTCGCGCCTGATGTTCTGCAGCTGCCGCGCCGTGATATCGAGTGCGCCGCCCGGGTCGGCGCGGACGACGATCTCGACGGTTTTGCGCGGCTCCCACGCCTGCGCCAGCGCGGTTTGCACGCCCTCACGCCCTCGCGCTCTCACGCCCTCCCGGCATCATCAATCACTTCTCCCGCAGCGCCCTTGTCTTCTTCGCCGCCGGACGGTCCCAGCAGGTCTTCAGCCAGGTCTGCACATGCGGCCACTTTGCGAGATCTATCGTCAACGCGCGATACAGCGCCGAGGCGACATTCAGATCAGCCATCGTGAACTCGGCGCCGAGCAGGAACTTGGATTTCTTGAGCGTGTCTTCGAGCACGTCGAACGCGGGACAGCACTCACCCCACGCTTTTTCGGCGACCTCGGCTTTGCGCTCGGCGGCGGGCAACTGACTGCTGTGCCGCTGGTAATCGACAACCTGGCGGTCGAGACGATCGGTTTCCCACAAACTCCATTGCAGCACGAGCGCTTCCTTCTTCGCGTCGGCTGGATAGAGCGGGCTTTTGTGCTTTTTCGCAAGGTAAATATTGATGGCCATCGACTCCGACAGCACGAAACCGTCGTCGTCTATGGTCGGCACGCGCGAATTGGCGTTGAGCGCGCGGAATTCCGGCGTCTTGGTTTCGGGCGCGCGCGGCAGCCAGTCCTTGTGGTCGTAGCTGATGCCAAGCTCGTTCAGCATCCATATGTTGCGCATCGCGCGCGAGTTCACGGAACCGTACAGGTGCAGCATGTTATCCTCCCAAAAGTAAGTCGTAGCCGCAGTTTACCCGAGCTAGCGGGCGCGGGCACTTGCGCTGGAAGCCGGAAGGGAGCCACCTTGGAAATTGCCGCGGCCGATCGCGAGGCCCAGCAGCTGTTGCAGCGGATCGCCACCAACGTCGATGCCGTGATCCGCGGCAAATCGGCGGTATTGCGGGTACTGTTGGGCGCGCTCGCAAGCGGCGGTCACGTCCTGCTCGAAGATTTTCCCGGCACCGGCAAAACCACCCTCGCCAAGGCGCTCGCCTTGTCCATCGGCGCGGAATTCAAGCGCGTGCAGTTCACGCCCGATCTCCTGCCCTCCGATATTCTCGGCGTCTCGGTGTTCAACCAGAAGACGCAGACGTTTGAATTTCACCAGGGGCCGATTTTCACTCACATACTGCTCGCCGATGAAATCAACCGCGCCAGCCCGCGCACGCAATCGGCTCTGCTCGAAGTGATGGCCGAAGGGCAGGTCACGATTGAAGGAAAATCTTACCGGCTCGACAATTTCTTCGTGCTGGCCACGCAGAACCCGGTCGATTTCCGCGGCACCTATCCGCTGCCCGAAGCGCAGATGGACCGCTTCGCGGTGCGGCTCTCGCTCGGCTACGTCGATGCCGAGGCGGAAGTCGAGATCATTTCGGCGCAGGAGCAGAAACATCCGCTGGAGTCGATCAAGCCCTGCGCGACGCTTGCCGAGCTGCAATTGATTCGCGAGGCGGTCAAGCGGGTGAGCGTCAGCGCCGAACTCAAACGCTATATCGTCGATATCGCGCGCGCCACGCGCGAAGCACCGGCGGTAACGCTGGGCGCCGGCCCGCGCGGTTCGCTCGCGCTCACGAGGACGGCGCAGGCGCTCGCCCTGATCGACGGCGAGACGTTCGTGCGGCCCGAGCACATCCAGGAAGTGGCGGTCGCGGTACTGGCGCACCGGCTGGCGCTCGACCCGCAGGCCAGATTCGCGGGCACCAGCGCGGCGGCCATCGTCGGGCACATCGTGCAGACGCTGCCGGTCCCGGCGTAACTCCATGGCGATCACCCGCATCGCGTATATCGCGTTGCGCGCGGTCTCCGCGGTGAACCGCAAACTGAAGCGGCGCTTCACATTGCCCGGAATGCTGGTGCTGGGTGCGGCGTGGACGGGTGCCGTGCTCGGGGTGGATACCGAGCGCTCGATGAGCTACCAGATGTTCACTTTGCTGCTGGCGGCGATCGTGCTGGCGGTGCCGTTCGCAGTGCTGTTCAGGCCGCGCATTGTGGTTACGCGCGACGCGCCGCGGCTGGCCACCGCCGGCGTGCCTTACAGTTACCGTATCACGGTGCGCAATCAGTCGCCGGACGCCCAGCGCGGCCTGATCCTGAGCGATAACCTGGCCGACCCGCGCCCGAGCTACGCGCAATTCAGCGCCGCGGTGGCCGCCCAGTGGAAATTGCTGAAGCGACCGACGCTGTTCGAAATCTGGCTCAAGCTGGTCGCGATCAACGGCGCCGCGGCGCTCGGCGAACGCGCCATAACCGAGATCGCGGCCGGACGCACGCTGGAAATGCAGTCGGGATTCACCCCGCAGCGGCGCGGCGTGCTGCGTTTCGAAACGCTGACGGTGGCGCGTCCCGATCCGCTCAATTTGTTCAACGCGTGCGCCGACTATCACGCGCCGGGCACGCTGCTGGTGCTGCCGAAATGCTATCGCGTGCCGCCGCTCGCCTTGCCGGGCGCGCGCCGCTACCAGCACGGCGGTGTCGCGCTGGCGTCCGCGATCGGCGATTCCGCCGAGTTTGTTTCACTGCGCGATTACCGGCCCGGCGACCCGCTGCAGCACGTGCACTGGAAAAGCTTTGCCCGTCTCGGCTACCCGGTAGTGAAAGAGTATCAAGACGAATTCTTTGAGCGCCATGTGCTGGTGCTCGACACGTTCGGCGCCGCCGCGAGCGACGACGTGTTCGAGGAGGCCGTCGCGGTCGCTGCCTCGTTCGCCGCCACCGTAGACACACGCGAGTGCCTGCTCGACCTTATGTTCGTCGCCCGCGAAAGCTACTGCTTCACCGCGGGCCGCGGCCAGCTGCAGGCGCAACAACTGCTGGAAGTGCTCGCCGCGGTGAAGCCGCAGGCCGGCGAGTTCAGCACGCTCGCCGACTCGGTGCTGGGCAGCCGCGCGGCGCTCACCAGCGCAATCCTGGTGCTGCTGGCGTGGGATGAACCGCGCCGCGATCTGGTGCGGCGGTTGCAGGCGACCGGATTGCAGGTCGTGGCGCTGGTAGTGACCGACGCGCCGGAAGAAATCGGCGCGCGCGCGCCGTGGCTCACCTTATTGCAGCCGGGGAAGATCGAACTGGGCCTCGCCGCGGTGGGAGCCTAAGAGTGTCCAATACAATGAAACACGTGCCGCCGTTTTACCTCGCCTGCGCCGTGATGTTCTGGGCCTGGCATGCGCAGGTGCTGGCGCTCGGCGCAGCCATGGCGATCCTGCTGGAGGCGCCGCGGATTGCGCGCGCGCGCTGGGATTTCGGCGCGGCCGGTTTCGCGCGCATTGCCGATCTGTGCACCTGGGCGTTCGTCATACTGGCGGGCTATCTCACGTTCAACCGCGGCATGCCGCTGCCGATCCTCGAAATCTTCATGTGGCTGCCGCTGATATGGCTGCCGCTGATGACCGCGCAACTCTTCAGCGCGTCGGGACAAGTCCCACTGTCGGCGCTGTTCCTGATGCTGCGCCCCGGCAGGAGCGGCGCGCCGGAAGACCGCAACATCGACTTCGGCTATGCGTACGTTGTCGTGTGCGCGCTTTCGGCGGGCACGGCCAACCTGCGGCACGACGGTTACTACGCGGGGCTGCTGTTGCTCACGGCGTGGGCGTTATGGCGGTTGCGCCCGGCGCGCTACCGCGGATACGTGTGGGTGGCCATGTTCGCCTTGAGCGCGGCACTCGGCTATGCGGGTCACCTCGGACTCAGCCAGGCGCAGCAATTCGTGATGGAATCGACGAGCTCGTTTTTTGGCGGTGGCAGCCGCACCGATCCGTACAAGAGCGTCACCGATATCGGGCAGATCGGCGAACTTAAACAATCCGACCGCATCGTGCTGCGCGTGACGCTGCCGCAGGACATGAAAGTGCCGGTGCTGCTGCATCGCGCGAGCTATAACGCCTATGGGTCGCCAAGCTGGCTCGCGCGCGACGCGCCCTTCGTGGCGGTGGGCAGCGGCCCGGACCGCAGCAATTGGGACTTGCTGCATAACGGCAGCGCCGCGACAGCGGTGAGCGCTTCATCGCGCATTACGGTGTCGCATCCCATCGAGCGCGGCAAAGCTGTACTGGCGCTGCCCAACGGCACCGTCCGCATCGAACAGTTGCCCGCCCAGGTCATGCAACGCAACGCGCTCGACACGGTCATGATCGAGAGCCAGGAAGACCTCGTTACCTACAGCGCATGGTCGGATGCGAACGCCGGCGCGCGCGATGCGCCGCGGGAAACCGATCTCAGGATGCCGCGGCAGGAAGCGCCCGCGCTCAATGAACTGGTCGCCCGCCTGCAACTGAAAGACCGGCCGGCGCGGGAAGTGCTGCCGGCAATCAGGGACTACTTCGCGCGCGATTTCGCTTACTCGACTTACCTGCCCGCAGCAAAGTCGGAGGCCACGCCCCTGGCGGATTTCCTGCTCGTCACGCACGCAGGGCACTGCGAATACTTCGCCACCGCGACGACCCTGCTGCTGCGTGCCGCAGGCGTGCCGGCACGCTACGCGACGGGCTACTCGGTGCAGGAGTGGAGTCCGCTCGAAGACAAATACATCGTGCGCGAACGCCACGCGCATGCGTGGGCACGCGCGTGGATCGACGGGCGCTGGGTCGATTTCGATACGACACCGCCGGTGTGGTTCAACGCCGAAGCGCAGGGTGCGCCGCGCACGCAGCGGTTCGCCGACCTGTGGTCGTGGGCCACTTACCGTTACGCGCGCTGGCGCATTGAAGAACCGGTGGCGTACCGCAACTCGGGGCTGGCATTGATCGCGCTGCTCGCCACCATCCTGCTCTGGCGGATGTTCAGCGGCCAGCCGCTCGCCGTCGCGCGCCGGCGGCGTGCGGCGCCGGCTGCCGGAATCAAGCAACCGGGGGCCGATTCCGAGTTCTACCGGATCGAGGCGCAACTCACCCGCGCCGGCTGCGCGCGCGCACCGCATGAGTCGCTGAGCGCGTGGCTCGCACGCATCGGGGGCGACCACGCCAATATCAACGTCGCTCCATTGCAGGAATTATTGCGGCTGCATTACCGCTACCGTTTTGATCCGCGCGGGCTCACTGCGCAGGAACGCGAAACACTTGCCGCGCAAGCGCAGCGGTGGCTGCAGATGCACGCCAGCCGGGGCTAGCCGGGCTCCTACCGGGGCGCTTCGGCAGGCGGTCACCCGCGAACTTTTTTCGCGTGTAATATACGTTTTACGGAGACCGCAAAAAAGAAGCTCCGCGTCCGTTTTGCCCCCTGTGTTCGATATCACTTTCCACATGTTGGAACCCGCACCCGTGAAACTCGTCGACATCGCCAAAGTCATCCGCAGCAAGAATGCGGGCCCGACCGTACTGACACTGGATTTGCTCTTCAACGACGAGGCCGGCTTCAAAGCCGCGTGCGCGTCGAAATCTCTTACCGCGGATGCGATCGCCAAGCTGTACTCGCAGCCTGCCGCCAAGGTCGAAGTCCTGCCTTATCCGCCCGCGCTTGCAATCAAGATCGTGATGCCGCGCCGCATCGTTTCGGGCAATCCCGGCGACAGCGACGTTTACGGCGCGCAACAGCATGGGCCCATGCTGGGTATAGAACTATGAGCAGCGGAACCATGACCACCGCAATCGAACGTCTGCGCAAGGAAGTCGTCGGCAGTGACGGCAAATTGAAGCCGCTGCGCGTGATGGCCGCGTCGGGACAACTCGGTTACGGCATTCCGGACCCGGCATTCAACGCGGGCCTCGCGCGCAAGCCGCATTTGATCGGCGCCGACATGGGGTCGATCGATCCCGGCCCTTACTATCTGGGCGCCGGCAAGATGGCGCAGTCCGACACCATGGTACGCGTCGATCTCGCCAAGTGCATCAATGGCGCGCGCAAGCTCGGCATTCCGCTGTTGATCGGCACTGCCGGCAGCGCGGGCGCCGCACCCCATCTGGCTGCGACGCTCGACATGGTGCGCGAAATCGCGCGCCGGGATGGATTGCATTTCCGCCTGGCATCGATTTCCGCCGACATGCCGCGCGAAGTCGTCAAAAAAGCCATCCGCGCGAAGAAAGTAGTACCGCTCGGCGAAATCGCAGCGTTGACTGAAGCCGACGTCGACAATGCAACATACATCGTCGGACAGATGGGCATAGAAGCCTTCCAGCGCGCGCTCAACGCCGGCGCCGACGTGATCATCGCGGGGCGCGCCTGCGATTCCGCGGTGTTCGCCGCAGTGCCCGCGTTGCTCGGCTATCCGCTCGGCCCCACGCTGCATATGTCGAAAATCATCGAATGCTGCTCGCTGTGCTGCACGCCCGGCGGGCGCGATACCATCATAGGCACGCTCGAAGGCGACAGCTTCACGGTCGACAGCATGAATCCCACACGCCATGCGTCGCCGAGTTCGGTCGCCGCGCACAGCCTCTATGAGCAGGCCGATCCGTACGCGGTGCGCGAACCCGAAGGCACGCTGCATACCAAAGAGGCGCGATACGAAGTCGTCGACGAACACCGCACACGCGTTTCCGGCTCGCGCTGGGAGCCCGCCGATCAGTTCACGGTCAAGATTGAAGGCGCGATGCGCGTCGGCGAGCGCGCGATACTGCTGGCGGGCTCGGCCGACCCGCGCGTGATCGCGAACGCGAAGTCGATCACCGCCGGCGTCGAGAAAACCGTGCGTGAGTTGACGCCGCCCAATCCGGCCAAGCCGTACCAGATCATCTGGCGCGTGTACGGCATCGACGCCGTATTCCCGTGGACTACGCCGCCCGACCCGCTGCCGCGCGAAATTTTTTTCATGTGCGAAGTCATCGCCGACACCGCGGAGGAAGCGCGCGCGGTTGCCACCGTCACCAAGCAATACCTGCTGCACCACGGCTTCCCGGGCCGGCTGTCCACTGCCGGCAATCTCGCGTTTCCGTTCACGCCGCCGGAAGTCGCTGCCGCCACCGCCTATCGCTTCAATGTCTATCACGTAATGGATGTGGAGTCGCTGGAACCGTTGTTCCCATTGCATATCGAGGAGGTATGATGAAAAACTATAGAAGCGCGCTCAGCGTGCTCGCCGCAATTATCTTGTCGTTTGCCGCATTGCTGCCGCATGCAACCGCGGCCGAGACCAACGAAGTGCGTATCGTCAAGCAGATCGGGCTCGGCTTCCTCCCCATCATGGTAATGGAGCACCAGAAGCTGATCGAGAAGCACACGCGCGCCGCCGGACTCGGCGATGTCAAAGGCGTCTACGCGACCACCGTCGGCCCGGCAGTCATGAACGACGCCATGCTCGCCGGGCGCATCGACATCGGCACCAACGGCCCCACCTCCATCATCCTGATCTGGGCGCGCACCAAGGGCACCGACAACGAGATCAAGGGCATGGCGGCGATGATTACTTCGCCGATGTGGCTCAATACCAGCAAGCCCAATATAAAGAGCGTGCGCGACATCGGCCCCGAAGACCGCATCGCGGTGCCCGGCATCAAGACTTCCAACCAGGCGATCGTGCTGCAGATGGCCACCGCACAGGCGCTCGGCAAGGACCAATTCGACAAGTTCAC
>JAIOOZ010000166.1 GCA_021414185.1 Betaproteobacteria bacterium | reverse complement strand
AAAACCTTCCGGCAGCCAGAATTTGGCGAACTTCGGCGCCAGATAATCGCGCAGTTCCTGCTCGCTTGCCGACTGGCCGGGTTTCAGCACGATCACCGCCAGCGGCCGCTCGTCCCACTTCGGGTGCGCGATGGCTATCACCGCCGCCTCCTGCACCGCCGGGTGTCCGGCAAGCGCGTTTTCGAGGTCGAGCGAACTGATCCATTCGCCACCGGATTTGATCAGGTCCTTGGTACGATCGGTGATCTTTACATAGCCTTCCTCGTCTATGGTGGCAACGTCTCCGGTGCGAAACCAGCCGTCGTCCGTCCATTTATCCGCCTCGGCCGCCAGTTTGTAATAACTCGCCGCGATCCACGGCCCGCGCACTTGCAATTCACCCATGGTGGCGCCATCCCACGGCGCGCTGCCGTTATCGGTCATCGCGCGCACTTCGACAAACGGCGCCGGCAGTCCCTGCTTGCCACGGTACGCGTAACGCTCATCTTCAGGCAGCGTCTGCAGTTCATGCTTCAGATATGCAGTGGTACCGAGCGGCGTGGTCTCGGTCATCCCCCACGCGTGCAGGATGTGGAGATTGAAGCGGTCGAATGCCCGGATCATGGACTCCGGCGCCGCAGCACCCCCTACGACCATCCGCATGCCCGGCGTGAGTTTCCATTGCGTCGGATTTTTTTCCAGCGCCTGCAGTATGCCCATCCAGATCGTCGGCACGCCGGCGGTAAACGTGACGTGCTCCGACTCGTACAAATCGAGCAGGCTCACCGCGTCCAGGTGCGGGCCCGGCAGCACGAGCTTGCAACCAACCATCGCGCCGGTGAACGGCAGGCCCCACGCGTTGACGTGAAACATGGGCACCACCGGGCACAGCGAATCGCTTTGCTTCAGACCGAGCGTGTCGCCCATCGCGCACGCCATCGAATGCAGCACCAGTGCGCGATGCGAATAGACGACACCCTTGGGTTTGCCTGTAGTGCCCGAGGTGTAGCACATGCCTGCGGCCTCGTTTTCACCGAGCTGCGGCAATTGCATCACTGCGCCACCGGCTATGAACTGCTCGTAATCTTCCAGACCCGGCGCTAGAGACTGACCAGTCAGGCGCACGACGATCACGCGCTCGAATTTGACTTTGTCTTTGAATTTTTCGTAAAGCGGCAACAGTACGTCGTCGACGATCAGGAACCGATCGCCAGCGTGATCGGCGATATAGCCGATATCATCGGGATGCAGGCGCAGGTTGAGCGTATGCAGCACGCCGCCCGCACAGGGAATCGCGAAATACGCTTCGAGATGCGCGTAATGGTTCCACATCAGGGTCGCGACGCGCTCGCCTTTCTGCAGACCGGCTGCCTGCAGCGCGCCGCCCAGTGCAATCGCGCGGCGGTGAAAATCGCGGTAATGATGGCGATGCAGCGACTTGTCGGGCAAGCGCGACACGATTTCCGACGCGCCGAACAGTTTGCCCGCGCGCTCGAGGATGGGCGCCAGCGTCAACGGGAAATCCATCATCGTGCCTTGCATCGCCCCCCTCCCGCACGGTAACACCTGAAAAAAATCAAATACATTAGCCACAGAGAGCACAGAGGTCACAGAGGAAAAGCAAATCCGGAACAGAATTTTATTGTGATCGTACTTCTCTGTGCCCTCTGTGCCCTCTGTGCCCTCTGTGGCTGACTTTTTTTCTTTTCGCCCTGGACGTTTGTATTAACCGCGAAATGACGTCAGGTCCAGTTTACCCTTGAAAACGTTCTGCGCGAATTGCAGGAACTGGTCGGCACGCGACTCGCTCCAGCCGCCGAACGCGGTATTGCCGCGGAACTTGCGCTCGATGTCCTCGCGCGACAGCGGATCGTGCATGCCGCCGCGGATATGCGGCTGGCGTTCTTCGAACACGCGACCG